>JAITST010000010.1 GCA_031287585.1 Planctomycetaceae bacterium
TTGAGCCAGTTTAGTAAGGATGATAAAAAACAAATTATGTCGATTCCATCTAAAAAACTGATAATACCAAAAGATGTGCAACTCGCATTACCTATTGATGAAGAAAAACCAAAACCAGCTGAGCCAGTGAAAGACGACATTGAATAGATAATTTTATAATAACAGTTGTGGAATGACAAATCACGCAAAGAATATCAAGCATACGTCAATGACCAACTCGCCCCAAAACCGGAAACGCCCAAAACTGATTCGTCGCCGTAGCGTGCTTACGCTTCGGGCTTTTATTTATTAGGTATTCGATGTCAGTTTGAAAACAATACTACGAAAAACTTATGAAAAACTTAATTACTTTTATTCTGTTGTCCTTTTTGTTTTGTCAACTTGCTGTTGCGCGGGCTTATTTGGGTCCGTGCGATATTGTTGTTAATCGCGAGGGGACTGTTTTTTTGATTGAGAAAGATTCCTGCAAGTTGCGTGTGATTAACAAAGCCGGTGAACGTGTTAATGTTTTTACTATTCCGTTCGAGCCGGAACGGATGGTTTTGTTGTCCGAGTCGAAGGTTGCCGTTGTTGGCGGCGAGGTTGACGGGAAATTGTTGGTCATTGATACCGCTGTTCCGAATAATTTTTTGCAACCGATTTCTGTCGGGCATACTCCGTCTGATGTTGCGTTTTATCGTGACGACGTTAAGAAGACCGAAACCGTTTATGTTGCGAACCGTTTTAGCGGCGATATTTCCGTTGTTGACTTGGGTACGAAACGCGAGGTTGCCCGTTGGCTTGCGGGACGTGAACCGATTGCTTTGCAAGTTACGCCGGACGGGAAGAAATTGATTGTCGCAGGGCATATCGCGGAGGATAGTTCGTTGTCGGGCGGTGTTAGTTCGCGGTTGCGATTTTTCGATACCGCTACCGGTACCGCTCACGTTGTCAGTATGCAAACGGGAACGATTAACGTTCGCGATGTCGTGTTGTCACCCGATGGACGGTATGCGTTTGCAACGGGGACAGTTGGACATTTCGAGCAGACACCTAGCAATGTTGAGGGCGGTTGGATGAACGAGAATCTGTTGTTTGTTTTTGATATTCAAAACGAGCGGCTTGTACCGCCGTTTTATTATCTTGACGACTACGGTAACGGTGCGGGGAATCCGTGGGGTGTGACGGTGAGTGATTGCGGACGGTTTTTGGTGGTCGCGTGTGCCGGAAGTTGCGAAATTATTCTCGTGAATTTGCCGCGTCTTGTTGCCGCGTCTGATAGACGTGACCCGTCTGACGACGCGAAAATGTTACCGATTCAGATGCGGATTCCGTTTGGTTTGAAGGGATTGCGGCGGGCGGTGATGAACGATTCGCGGATTTTGGCGATTGCGTATTTTGAGGACGCGATTGCGAGAGTTGACTTGAAATTTACGTCGCCGCTTTCTCCGTTGACCGGCGAGGGGCAGCAGCGACCTTTGACGTTGTATCCTGATTTGACGGCGTTTCGTAGTGGTGACGAGAAGAGTATGAAGAATGATACCGCGATTACGACAGAAAAATTTATCAAATATATTCCGCTCAAACCGTTGCCGCTTATGAAGGGTTTGATTGCGGAACGTTCGGTTGCGTTGCTTCAAACCAAGCCGGTTTGGACGGATATTCGGCGCGGCGAGATGTTATTCAATGACGCGATGATTTGCCGCGAGCATTGGCAGAGTTGCGCGACGTGCCATCCTGACGGGCGAGCGGATTGTTTGAACTGGGACTTGCTCAATGACGGTATCGGTAATCCGAAGAATACGAAAAGTATGATACTGTCGCACGAAACGCCGCCGTGCATGGCTCACGGGATTCGCAAAAGTGCGGAGGTCGCGGTTCGTAGCGGAATTCATTCGATTCTATTCACCGAGCAACCGGAAGAGGATGCGTGTTGTATCGACGAGTACCTGAAACAGTTGAAGCCGGTAACGAGTCCGAAGTTGGTTGACGGCAAACTGAGCGAGGCGGCGAAACACGGTAAACTGCTATTCGACGGTAGAGCAGGTTGTTCGGATTGTCATCCCGCGCCGCTATTCACCGATTTGCTAATGCACGACGTGAATACGCAAAACGCCCGCGACACCAACCCGCGATTCGACACGCCGACACTGATAGAGTGTTGGCGGACATCGCCGTACTTGCACGACGGACGGTATGTGACGATGCGTGAATTGTTGGTTGATGGACAACATTACGACACAAATGGACAGATTAAAAATCTGACCGAGCAGGATATTGATGATTTGGTGGAATACGTGTTGTCGTTGTGATTGTCGTTTATTATCTAGAATCTAAAATATAATTATGAGTTCTTGTTGCTGCTGTAATCGCGGGCTGTTTGGTACAACGTTTCGCTTCTGCGACATCGTTTGGCTTTGTTCGCCGATGGTGTTTATCGCATTGCTCGTGATAACGTTGCAGGCATTTGTATTTCCAACGTTTGGTAAAATTGATGTTGCCAACGCCACACGTGAACAACTATTTACGTGGTACGTCTTTCGCGACATTGCGGGTATGAGCGGCGACATACAACTCGAATTGGCGAATCGGTACAATCAGGAATACGGACGGAAATCGGGTAAGCCGTTGGAGTTTCATTTCAGCAAGTGGGAAAAGAAATTGTACGCAACTCCCGAAGACAAAGATACTCAACTAAAAACGCAAACATTGCGGAACACCGACACGTTGTTCAAAGCGTGGTTCACTTATCAGGCAAACCGTTACGAGTCCGCAAAAACAAAAAACGACCGCAAGGAGATACTTGTTGAGGTAACGGAAGATTTCAGGTGGTGGGAAATAATTTATACAAACTATCTTGCGGCAATAGACAGACCAGTACCAACTCCAATCCAATTCGCCCAGGAATTTGACGAAATGATAGATCGCTTCACCCAAAACGAAACCAAAGAAAACAAAGAACGGATAAAACACTTTCAGTCGTTGGTAAAGTTGACGTTTTTGGTGCAGGGATTTTGAATTTTTTTCGGATTATACTTGGTCACGGTTGAGGATTGCTCTCGCGATGTTGCCTCGTCTATTGAGATTTTAAGTGTTCACGGATATTGAAAATTTACACGCAATACACCGTCGGCTGAAGCCGACGGCAATGTTATTTATTGCCGTCGCTTTTAACCGACGGAGATGGCGTGTTTCTACATACCTGCCCTGTACAATAGTATCTACAGAACTATTTTGCGATTGCGTGGATTGATGAAAATGGTTAAGATTGGCAGTATGCGTTTAATTTTAACATTAATTTGGGGGACAAGCGTCGCACAAATCGTTACTG
>JAITST010000048.1 GCA_031287585.1 Planctomycetaceae bacterium
TGTCAAGAGCGTTTTATTGTTTTACGGTGACTTAGTTGAACAACAAAATCTGCAATACTTACTTTTCTACTCCCTACAAATCCTCACACACTTTCGCTATCTCGGCATTCGCGAAGCAGCGGAATTTGTATTTGTAGTTCCCCATTGGTTCTGCCCGGTAATTTCCGCCAGCGGCTACTGTTATCGCCGCGCCGGCTGCGATGTCCCATAGCATTATGCCCTCTTCGCTATACACGTCAATCAGTCCCGCACCAACATACGCCGTCATTATCGCTGCCGTTCCCAATAATCGTACCTTTTTGAAACGTTGCAGCATCTTCACGTACTTCAACAACGCTTCATCAGTATAACGATGTCCTGCCGGAAAACCTGTCGCTACTACCGCCTGACTTACGTCGGTCAAAGTTGAAGTCCGAATCGGTTTGTCGTTCATCCACGCACCATCACCGATTTTACCGTGAAAGAGTTCGTCTGTCGCGAAACGATTCACGACACCTAGCAGCGGCGTGTCACCGTCCCACAACGCAATCGAAACACAGCACAAGTCAATCATCCCGCGAAAGTAGTTTGCCGTTCCGTCAAGCGGGTCAACAATCCATCGCATTCCGTCCTGCGCCCCGTGTTCGCCGGACTCCTCCGCGAGAACCGGAATCTTCGTCGGCGCGAGCATATTCATAATCAACGTCTCGCTCTCGCGGTCGGCTTTGAGTTTTACGTCACGCCCCTCGTTACTCAATACAGTCAAGTCGCTCTGGTGCAACAAAAATTCACCTGCTTTGCTTGCGGCGTTAATCGCCAATTTTAGTTCAGATTCGTAAGACATTCTTTTGTTAGGTTGGTTGGTTATAATCTCGCGTAAGTGTAAATTTTAGACTTATAATGAAATCTAAAACTTAAAATTTTTACACTCCCGTTTCATTCAATACTTCCTGTGCCAGCGAGCGATAATCATCTGCACCGTTCGATGTCGGGGCGTACTGCAAAATTGGTACTCCGTGACTTGGTGCTTCCGCCAACGCGATATTTTTGCGGACTCGCGTTTTGAATAGTTTCGCTTTCGACCACGTATTGTTTTTTCCCGCGATATTTTGTAAGTACGTTTCAACTTCGTCCGCGACTTCGCCCGCTAGTTTCGTACCGCCTTCGTACTTACACAACACTACACCGCCGAGCCGCAACTGTTTGTTCAATTGCTTAACAACAACTTCAATCGTCAGCAACAACTTGCCAAGCCCTTGCAACGCCAGAAAATGCGGTTCGAGCGGTATGAAAACTTCGTCAACCGCTGTCAACGCGTTGATTGTCAACACACCAAGCGCGGGCGGACAATCAATGAGTAAGTAATCATAATCCGGCTTATCTTCCAGCAACTTATTTTTGAGAATTTGTTCACGGGCAACGGTACCGACAAGTTGCATCTCCGCACTGGTCAGGTCGAGATGAGCGGGAATCAACGAAATCTTATCATCAATCCGCCGCCGTACCTCCGCAATCGGTGTCCCCTCTACCAACACATCGTACAGCGACTTAAACTCCTCATTCGGCAACTCCTCAACCCCAAAATGCAATGTCGCGTGCGACTGCGGGTCCATATCAATTACACAAACAGTCTTACCCGCCTCCGCAAGAGCCGCCGCAAGATTAACAGTAGTGGTAGTCTTACCGACCCCGCCCTTCTGATTCATTATCGCTATCGAACGCATTGTTTATCCGTGTTTGAAATTTGAAAAGAGAAGTAAGAAAAAAACGAACAGGCAATTGTAACAACACGCAAAGAGAATGTCAAGAACCGTAGGGTGTGTAATAATAAATTGGGGATTTTATTTTTCGATTAAATGTAATAATTAAGTATCTACCAGAGAATAACTCACCCCAATTTTTTCTGTCTGAACACGATTGAAAATTGTTTCTGTCGCGATGTAATCGTAACCCGAAATGTTGGTTATGGAACATCAAAAACGTATCGGGTGACACTTGTCGTCAAGAAACAACGCAAAACCTTACCCCGTAGGGGTAAGGATTCTTTGTCAACATATATTAAGTGGCAATTTAAGTAACGAAATTTTCAAACGTTACCTGTATAACGATAGGCAGAAAACTACGTCGTCAATCTATGTCAAGAGCGTTTTATAGTTTTACGGTGACTATGTCCGTGAACGGTTACAAATAAAGTTCATAAAATCTTGAAAATAACACATAGCCAATTTGAAACGTCTAAAACAACAACCGAAGGCGGCAGCGACCAGATTCGCCAAACTGGTTTGACTAATCTTCTCACTACCGTTCGGGGCTGTTGTTATTTAGCCGTTGTCCGACAACATCAGACCGTCCAACCTACCGGTCAAACTGTCCGTCGAACGCTATGTTACTCGGTGCGAAATCAACCCTCTTAACGAAATCGCACGCCTCTTTCGCTCCGTGACAACGTTCCATACCGGAGTCTTCCCACTCAACCGAGAGAGGTCCTTTGTAGCCGATGTCGTTCAACGCGCGGATAATTTCCTCGAAGTTTACCGTACCGTGTCCGAGCGAACGGAAGTCCCAGCCGCGGCGGTGATCGCCGAAGTTCAGGTGCGAAGCCAAAATGCCCGTTTCGCCGTCCAGTGTTACAATCGCGTCCTTCATGTGAACGTGATAAATTCGTTCACGGAATCTATACAGGAATTTTACCGGGTCAACACCCTGCCACAACAAATGACTTGGGTCGAAGTTGAAACCAAACTCCGGTCGCCATTTTAGCGTTTCAAGTGCGCGTTCGGCGGAATAGAGGTCAAACGCAATTTCGGTCGGATGAACTTCGAGTGCGAACTTCACGCCGCATTCACCGAACACATCGAGAATCGGATTCCATCGTTCGGCAAGCAGTTTGAAACCATCGTCAATCCATTTCTGCGGTACTGGCGGAAATGAGTAAAGATATGGCCAAATACTCGAACCTGTGAAACCGTTTACAACGTTCACACCAAATTTTTTCGCGGCACGTGCGCAACGTTTCGTGTACTCGGCTGCGCGGTGGTTTACACCGCCCGGATTGCCGTCGCCCCAAATCTCGTCCGTTACGACAGACTTGTGACGTTCGTCGATGATGTCCAAAACGGCTTGCGAACGGATGTGATTGCTGATAGCCCAGCACTTCAAACCGTGTTTTGCAAGTTGCTCTTTCTTCTTGTCGCAGTAATCATCTTCGTTGACTGCACGGTCAACGTCGAAGTGATCACCCCAACAACAAAGTTCGAGTCCTTCATAACCAAAACCTTTCATCAGCGGCGCAAGGTCGTCAAGATTCATGTCAGCCCATTGCCCTGTGAACATAGTTACAGGTCTTCCCATTGTTTGTCTCCTTATTTGCTAAAGGGTTTGTGAAAAACGGAACATAAAAAAATTACGAGCAAACATTGTAACAAATCGCAAACGGCTTTTGAAGACGTGGCGGAGAAAATTTTTAACAATTCGTCATTTACAGTTTGAGGCACGTATACTGGTAGAGGTTAATAGCAAATCCCTTATATTCGCTACATCTCCCATCTATTTCTGGTTTTACCGATAATTTAGTAAATTTACGTAATGTTTTCCGCCCGTTGGAAATATTCTGTTTTTTATCTCTGACAATGACGAAAACCATTTTACACGCCAGT
>JAITST010000050.1 GCA_031287585.1 Planctomycetaceae bacterium
ACGAGGACGAAGTTTTGGATTGGGATGAGGAATTTGGGTAGCAATATAAACCGGTATTTGAGATTGAAAAAGTTGGGCAGAGTGAATTAAGCGGAGATACTCCGTCTTGACGGCGAAAATCAGTCGTCAGGACGGAAGAAAAATAAAATACCTTCACCGTAATTGTTGAATAACAATTCAACTCTATTACGTTTTTTTATTGGGGAAGAGTTGTTAGAGGTTGCCAAAAGTCTACGGTTAATAAAGTGTAGTCGCTGCGCGACTGGAGAAGGATTTTCTATATCAAGTACGATTAAAAATTGACACCGCTCCCGTCGGTTGAAGCCGACGGCAATGTTGTTGTGTTGTTTGGCAGTAGAGACAGTGCATACACTTCGTGTCTGTCGTTTTCGTCCTTTACGCCCCCCACCTACATTTGGAATAATTGTTTTAATCGTTAAATTCGGTTAAACGTCACGACCGGTGTCGCCGATACCATCGGAATATAGCGTGTTATCGGATTGTTCGTTACAACACGCTTTAATTGGATTTACCGGTCAATTGCAGGTGATATATGAAGGCGACAATTTGTTGTAAGGTTTTGTTAGTACAGTGTTTGTGCGTTGTTTTGTTCTTCACGGTGTCGGCGGTTGCTTGGGCTGCTGAGGTTGTTAATTGGCGGACAGAGTTTGACGCGGCACGGGCGGAGGCACAGCGTACACAGCGGTTGTTGCTTGTACATTTCTACGGCGACCACTGTCCGCCGTGCGGTGTGATGACTGCCGAGGTGTTTTCGCGGCAGGACGTTTCAGATTCGCTCGAACAGAACTTTGTACCAGTGAAAATCGACTCTACAAAAAATATCCCGCTCGCGAGGCAACTCGGTGTGCGGGCGATTCCGTGCGATGTTGTATTACTGCCCGATGGTCGGATTGTCGAACGCCGCGAGGGTGGGATTGTCGCCGAACGGTATATGGAGTATCTGCAACTTGTCTCCAACGAATTTTTGCATCGGCAACCCGTTCAGCAATTTTCGCCCCAACGAACGGAAACCGCTATCGCACAGACCACGCCGCCAGTTGCACCGCCAAGCACACAACCGCTTACTCAACAGTCAACTGCTCCGGCGTTGAATGCCGCGGCTATTCAACCGCAGGTCGCGGCACAGTTTGAACCGAACGGAATGACGGGAACAGTTGTCAGGCAGCAGCCGTCTGACCGCCCGCTTATCGCTCCCGCGCCGCCGCAAGAAGTTACGCCGGTATCGCCGTTTGCTAACGCTGTCACCGTACAACAGCCGCAAGTTCAGCAGCCGACACAAGCAATACAGGCAATTCAAACGGTGCCGACAACACCAACAACGTCCGTGGCAGTAGTGCAGTCGGAAACGGCGGCACCGCCAGTTGCCGCGAATGCCGCGGGCTTGCCGTTGCCTGCTTCAGCGTCGGTGTTCTCACCCGCGCCGGTTGTCGGGCAACAAGTTGCAACCCAGTCGCCGATAGTTACAAATCAACCGATTACAAGTCCGCAAGGCGCTGACGCTTGGGCTGCGACAGTTGAAATTCCGCTCGGACTTGAAGGTTATTGTCCTGTCGAGTTGAGTGAACACGAACACTGGGTACCGGGTAACCCGCTTTATTACGGAATGTATCGCGGGCAAATTTACCGGTTTTCGAGTGAAGCCGCACTGGTGTCGTTCGACAAAGACCCCGCCCGTTATGCTCCAATAGCGGGCGGTGACGATATCGTGTTGATGGTTGACCGTAACAAAAAACAAGCCGGTGTGCGGAAGTTCGGGGCGTGGTATAACAATCGTGTATATCTGTTCGCTGGTCAGGAATCGTTTGAAGCGTTTTCGGCACGCCCTGATTATTACGCCGAAATCGCGGACAAGTACGAAACCGCGCTGCGGAATCATTTTGACAAGATTCAGAGATAGTGTTATTTTTTAACACGAAATACACAAACCGCGCGAACATTTTTTATTCGTTGGCGCGGTTCGTGTTAAAAATAACGTTGATTAGAGATTCGCACAATGTCACAAACAGTTTCCCAATCGCCCGCTGTTGTTCTGTTGTCCGGCGGACTTGACTCTACCACCTCGGCTGCTGTTGCTAAAACACGCTGCTCGCGAATCATTGCGCTGACTATTGATTACTCGCAACGTAATAGTATTGAGATAGAAGCGGCGAGACGTGTCGCGAAATTTTTTCAGGTTGAACGTCATATCGTCTTCCCGCTCAACTTACGATTGTTCGGCGGCAGTGCGTTGACCGACGACATTGACGTTCCCAAAGATACGCCGCTTACGACAATCGGCGGTACGATTCCGGTTACTTATGTTCCGGCGCGTAACACGATTTTTCTCTCGTTGGCACTCGGTCTCGCGGAATCAGTTCATGCTGATTCGGTTTTCATCGGCGCAAACGCTCTGGACAGCAGCGGCTACCCTGATTGCCGTCCCGAATACATCGAAGCGTTCCAAAAAATGGCAACACTCGCGACGAAAACCGGTGTCGAAGGAAAACCGATTAAGATTGAAACGCCGTTGATTACGTTGACGAAGAAAGAAATAATCAAACTCGGTACGTCGCTAGGAGTAGATTACAGCATAACGCACACTTGTTACGACCCAGCCAAAGACGGCAAAGCGTGCGGACATTGCGAATCGTGCGTATTACGAAAAAACGGTTTCCGTGAAGCAGGCGTTGACGACCCGACGCGGTATGTTGAAAATTTCTAAAATTAACGCGGGTGTGTAAAAAGTTTGTAGGTATTTTGGCAGGGTATTCTATTGACAATCCCACGGGGCATTGTCGCAAAAAGTGGGGTGGTTATACAAAACCTACAAAAAATTTACACACCTAATTGACGCGGCTTTCTTATATTCATCTTGCGAAATCTGCTGACGATTGGTAAAATGCGTTGATGAAAAATTATTCTAACAATCATCCTCTAGCCCCAATTAAAAAACTATGTCAACTGACCGCCGTCAATTTATCGCTTCACTTGCCGTTACAGGTATTGCTGTGAACGCCGCTGTTCCGTTTGTCGCGGGGCAGGTCGCTGAATCGTCTGCCGCCGCGAATGACCTTGTTGATTCGCCGCCGGTTTTACAACTCCCGCGTGAAGACGGGATTACCGTTGTTTGGGCGGTATCGCAACCAGCTACCGGTTATGTCGAGTACGGTGATTCCGCCGACAAACTTGACCGCCGCGCTGACGGCGAGTTACTCGGTTTGAATCCGTACAACGAACGTTTTTTGCGTATCGACATCAACGATTTGAAACCGAATACACGTTACTATTATCGCACTGTCACTTCTTCAATCGACTTTGAAACCGCGTACAAGATTCATCGCGGCGAGCCGGTTCGCGGTGTGGTGTATTCGTTTTTGACACCTTCTTCGCAGAAGCCGGAGGCGAGTTTTGTTTCGATTAACGACACTCATCAAAATCTTATCGCGTTGCAACGGATAACAAAACGGCTGTCGGAAATCGCGGCGGACTACACGGTTTGGAACGGCGACCTTGTCAACGACCCGCATTCGGCTGACCAGATTGTTCAGTATATTATGCGTCCGGCGGATACAGCGTTTGCGGCGGAACGTCCGTTGCTTCACGTTTGCGGCAATCACGATTTACGCGGTAAGTGGGCGCGTAATCTGGTAACAGCGTTACCAGCTTGGCAGCACAGCGACCCGCGTGATAGGGTGAACGGCAGAAATTTTGCGTTTCGTAACGGACCGCTCGCGTTAATCGGATTGGATACTGGTGAAGACAAACCAGACGCGCAACCGGTTTGGGCAGGTCTGTGTCATTGTGAATCGTATCGCGTGCAGCAGCGTGACTGGCTGACGCGGGTACTCGAACGACCGGAGATAAAGTCCGCCCCGCATATCGCCGCGTTCTGTCACATACCGCTATTCGATTCAAACCCGAACGCGAACGGCGGAGACGTAATGGAAAAATGGGCGGCGTTCCAACGTCAATCGGGTAAACTATGGGGACCGTTGCTTAACGAGTACAACGTTAAGTTGTTAGTCTGCGGTCACACGCACCGTTTCCGTTTCGACCCCGCGACAGAAGACCGTAAGTGGAATCAATTAGTAGGCGGCGGTCCGCAGGAAAAAGACCCAATCACAATAATTCACGGCAAAGCCAACGCGGACAAACTCGAAGTATCAATTGAAAACGTAACAAACGGCGAGATACTCGGCAAGTGGAGTTTCGATTCGCGAAAGGTGTAAAAGAAGCAGCCGCTCACGGACGTAGTTTTCTACCGATATTCCGTCCCTAACGGGACTATGATTAGTCGTCTTCTAAAAAATCTCCACCGCAAATTCCTTATATTCGCTATATCTCCCATCTATTTCTGGTTTTACCGATAATTTAGTAAATTTACGTAATGTTTTCCGCCCGTTGGAAATATTCTGTTTTTTATCTCTGACAATGACGAAAACCATTTTACACGCCAGT
>JAITST010000081.1 GCA_031287585.1 Planctomycetaceae bacterium
CTAGACAAACGCCGCGTCATTCCCAAAAACCTGACAGATTCAACAACCACACCATTTGAAGTAGAAATTTCACCAAAGTCCGGCGGAAAAACTACGGTTGACATTGGTAAATCTGTTAAGTAGAATGTCGATGACTTGTTTTCGAAAATTTTTTCACCACCTTGATAGGAGCATTCCTCGACCCCGTAGGTAATTGATTATGTCAAATAAAATATCTATTACAAAGATTTTGCCAATACTGTTCTGCTTATTTAACATTGATTGTTTTGCACAACAGCCAGAGCCAGTGGATTTAGTTAATCCGTTGATAAACACATCCGAATGCCGGTTTGATTTTTTTGCCTCCGCCGTTGTTCCGATGGGTATGGTGATGCTTAGTCCAGATACGAAGCACGGAGATTTATGGGGGTGTGGTTATCAATGGAAAGAAGGGTATATCTTTGATTTTTCGCATGTCCATAACGCACAGACTGCCGGTGTGCCGGTTATGCCGGTAACGGGTGCTTGCAAGGGACATCTCGGTTTGCAAGCATCCAAGTCCGCTTTCAGTCACGAAAAAGAAGTGGTGAAGATGGGTTATCACAAAGTATATCTCGAATACTACGGTATAACCGCCGAACTTACCGCTACGTGTAGGGTCGGAATGCATCGGTACACTTTCCCCGAAACGGAGGAAGCCCACGTATTGTTCGACATTGGCGCAGCGATTGGTCCTACGAAAATGGACTATGCTTATGTAAGGCAAACAAGCCCCACAGAGATAGAGGGTTATTCCATACAAACGCCGACACTTCGCCGCCCCAAGCCAACACTCGTCCATTTCGTAGCGCAAGTGAACAAACCCTTCGACGGGTTTGCCGGTTGGAAAAACAGTGTTTTGATTGAGGCGGAAAACCGTATCATCGAAGGCAAAGAAAGTGGTGCTTATCTCACTTTTCGCAATCTCAAGGCGGGAGAATCCATACTCCTAAAAGTGGCAATATCCAATGTAAGCATCGGCAATGCACGTCTGAATATGGCTGCCGAATTGCCTCACTGGAATTTTGAGCAAGTAGTGAATGAAGCGCGTACCGCGTGGAATGATTATCTTGGAAGATTCCGAATAGAAGGCGGGTCACACGAGCAGCAGGTGAAATTTTATACCGACTTGATGCACGTTGGTATTGGTAAGCATGTTGCCAATGACGTGAACGGCGATTATATCGACAATACCAGTACCTTGCCGATCATTCGGCAATTACCCATATCCAACGGCAAGCCCGAACATGCTTTCCTTGAAGCGGACGGATTGTGGGGCGCCCAATGGAACCTGAACATACTTTGGTCACTGGTCTATTCCGAATACGGCAACTGGATGGCGGAAACATTCCTTGATTATTATCGGAACGTCGGTACTTTGTCACGAGGTTCGTGGGGCGGTAATTATACGTATGTGATGGTGGGAGACCATGCAACGCCTTTGTTGGCAGCACTTATGTCCACTGGTCGGGCAACCTTTGACAAAGAACTTGCCTACGCTGGTTCACGTAAAAATGCTTTTCCCGGCGGAATACGCGACAGAGCCGGTTATGAATTTGGACAGAATCCGTCAGGCGGAGGTATAGATTGGTATATTGAGTATGGTTATGTCCCTGTGGAAATCAAAGACAGAGGTGCTGGTTTTCACCGAGGAGGAACATCTATGACGCTTGAATATGCCTATCAGGACTGGTGTATTGCTCATATGGCGAAGCAGTTAAACAAGCAATCCGATGTTGATTTGTTTATGAAGCGTTCGGAATATTGGCGCAACGTGTTTGACCCCACCAGCGGATGGGCACGTCCACGGTTGAAGTCGGGAGAATGGTTGGAACCTTTTACACCTGTAACAGAAGGAAATGCGTTCAGCGCGGCAGGTTTTATTGAAGGCAGTTCCGCTACCTATACGTTCTACGTACCTCAAAACATCAATGGTTTGATAGAATCAATGGGAGGCAACGAGAAGTTTGCAGAAATATTAGACGGTAACTTTGAAAAAGCCAAGCCCTATCGTTTTGTCACACCTCACGGTCAGCACGGAAAAGGTTGGGTTGACTACGAAAATCAGCCCTCTTGTGAAATAGCACATTTATTCAGTTACGCCGGAATGCCGTGGAAAACGCAGTATTGGGTACGACAGGTGAAAGACATTACTTTTGGCGGCATTACGCCGCAAGACGGATATAACGGCGATGAAGACCAAGGACAAATGGGTGCTTTGGGTGTATTGATGGCTATCGGGCTTTTTGATGTGCATGGATTAGTTGGCGAATATCCGATGCTGGAAATAACCAGTCCTGTATTTGATAGGATAACCATATCGTTTCCTTCCGTTGAGAATCTTGATAAGCATAATACTTTTGAAATCATTGCTAAAAGGAAAACCGCAGAAGATATTTATATCCAAAAAGTCAAACTGAACGGCGAAACACACAATTATTTTCGGTTCCCGATGACAGATTTTCTAAAAGGCGGTACGCTTGAAATCGAATTAGGCGCGAAACCAAGTAAGGAATGGGGCATCAATGACCCCGATAAATAATAATTCAATCACTTTAACTGGCTCTTTGACATTTTGAGACACACGAGTAGTTCAATCTACGGGCGTGTCATAAATTTTTGTTTTTAGATTGTGCTGCTCTTTGTAAAGGACGGCAAACACCAAGATGCACGGGGTTTTACCGTACGAAACCGTTCTTTCGACAAGTTGCTTAATAATGTCCTAATCTGCACTTTCCAAAAATTCACGATGGTAAAATACGGTATTGCAAAATAGTGTTTATTAAATGCGTTCTAACCTTATTTGGAAAAACGTAAGACACACAACTTGCCTACCGAGTAACCTTATTTTTACCAAAGAACACATCAGTAGTAAATGTACGCTCTTAAAAATAACTTCATTACCTTATTTAGAATTAGGGCGAGCAACAATGATATTATGTTTGGGTGAACGTCCACTGCTACTGATGAGTGTTTTTGTAAAAATAAGTTTTTTTCACAGGTAGTCAATGATAGATAAGGATAGAATACAAAAAACTACCTTTACCTATCCTTACCTACTTGTGAAAAATGACATTGCAAAGTCGTTGTAAGTTAGTGACATCGTATTGTGATTTTTGGGAAAGTACATGCCTGTTATGAACACCCGAAAAAATTCTCTGATGGACTTGCTTCATTAAACGGGGTTGTTCTTTTTGTAACAAACCGTCAGGAAAAATCAAAACCATTGGAAGAGTCTGTTTCCGTTTCTCCATCAGAATGTCAACTTGGTGAGTTCTTAATTCCACGAGAACAATCACCACCGTAAACATGTGATTTTGTCAAGTCCCGAATCAATGCCGTTAGATTAACAAAATTCAGAATGATAATACTGACGTTACGTGTGATTTACAGACTGCTCCCGCTTGCGAGTTGGACTGTTATTTTACACATCAAACGTGGAGAAACCCGTTGATTGTTCCATCGCAAATAAAAAAACTTAAATCGTAACATAAAGAGACAAAAAGAGTTACGGAAATTTCGCAAAAAATTTTTCTAAAAGTATGCTCGTCCCCCCCACTTGACAATTATTTACTCGAGTGTTAGAATACCTGTGAACAGTTGAGAGGAATCTCGCCTATTGTGAAAAGGTGCGGTTTCGGGACGTGGAGACTGATTGTGGGGTATTTTGTTTTACGGGATTTTTGGCTGTGAATATATTGCAAAGTAACACTGATAGCGAAAGCGGAAAGCAGGTTCGCCCGCGAACGTGGAACGGATCGTTGCCGGAGGTCGTTCGTGGAAATATGGAAGCAAGGAAGATGTATCCGTTGAGTTATATGGAATTGATACTCACAACGGATTGTAATCTTCGTTGTAGTTATTGCTTTGAACGAGATAAGAAACCGTTTGATATGTCAGACGAGGTTGCGTTTGCAGCGGTTGATTTTCTTGTTCAAACGTCGCGGAACGTCAATGACCTAACGATTTTGCTCTTCGGCGGTGAGCCGATGAAACGTTTCGACCTTATTCAGCGGATTGTTCCCTACGCGAACCAAAAAGCGGCGGACGCGGGAAAGGCGATTAGTTGGGATATGACAACCAACGGAACGTTAATCGACGAGGAACGCGCGAAGTGGATGGCGGAACATAAGGTTAAGTATCTGCTCAGTCTTGACGGCGCGAAGGAAGACCATGACCGTTATCGCAAGTTTCCTGATGGTCGCAGTTCTTACGATTTGATAATGGAACGGTTGCCGATGATGAAGTCATACCAACCTTGGATGGGAACGAAGATGAGCGTAACGCCGGAATCAACGTTGCGGCTTCGCGATAACCTTTACGAGTT
>JAITST010000132.1 GCA_031287585.1 Planctomycetaceae bacterium
TAATATTATAAAAAAATTCATAACGTGTCAATGTCAATTTTGCATAACTATTTATGAATATTTCCTAGCAGTATTTTTGATGTACCGAACACGATTGAATTGTTTGTGTCGTGATGCAGCCGTAAAACCTACATGGAGAAACAAAAAAATTATAACTTGTTCACCAATGAACTTGTGGAGTAAAAAACTTTCTTTTTACCACGTGTTAGTAAACCATTCACGGTAAACGCACCGCCTCCGTCGGTTAAAACCGACGGCAATAAATAACAATAGTGCCGTCGACTTCAGCCGACGGAGACGGTGCGTTTCTACATCACAACACAAACAATTCGGTATATCAGGAGACATCCTTCGTGTAATCAAGTTTAATCCAATCGGATGGGACTATATTATTGATGTATGAATTAACACGTTCTGGTGTCGGTGGAAAAAATGGATGTGGTGCAATGACAAGTCTGTTGTATGTATGCGTGAACCAAGCCATGCTCCCCACCAACTAAATGTGCTATTTGAAATGATATTATGACGACACCGACTCATCAATACCAAATCAAAATGTGCCTTGTTCCCACGATTGTTCTCCACAAATTTGTAATCAGTGTCAAATTTTATGCTTTCACGTACCCATTTGAAATCGTCAGAAAAAACATAGTATTTTGGTTTCTCCACCCGTTCCGCTATCACACGCATTGCTTTGTGACAATAGTCTGCTAGCGGAATCCCAAAATTAGCTATGTGACGTTTTTCGTAGTAATCGCCGCGTCTGATGTGTAAACTAACCGAATTACAATTTGCAATTTCGTTAGCAATATCGGCGTTTTTACCTGTGAAAGGTTCACGCAACGTAAATTCCGAACATATCTCATTAGCATAATCAATGAAGTTGTGTTCTGATACATAGAACCCTTCAAAATAATAATCGTTGTTAATAGGAGCGATGTCGATAGCCGCCAATTCGTCTGGTGACAAATCATTAATACGTGCCTCATTTTCTTTTCGTAAATTGTACCCAAGCAATTTGTAAATTTTACGTTGTAAGTACGGCACATCAATTCTATACGGTTTGATTTGTTCTGGTGTTGCTACTTTCGCGGTGATGTTGAACTGGTTAATCAGGATAGGTCTGCCACGATGACCTGTGTTTCTGGAATCAATCCGAAACTCGCAACCAAGCCGCAATGCCAACGCTCGTCCTGTGGCATATTGAAATAATTGATTGCCCAGACCGCCGTGCATTTTGAATATAATCATTGGCTAATGTGATGTTGAAATAATTGTGGTACAAACTACTGCGGTGATGCTATAAAAAAATTTATAACGTGTCAATGTCAATTTTGTGTAATTATTTATGGATATTTCCTGGCAATATTTTTGATGTACAGGTAACGGTTGAAAATCGCGTACTCACATTGCCCCGTAGATGTTAAATACGGATAACCCCTACGGTGTAGGGATTCTTTGTCAACATCTATTAAGTGGTAATGTAATTTACGCAATTTTCAAACGTTACCTGTATAATGATAGGCAGAAAACCCCGTCGTCTATCGCTATGTCAAGAGCGTTTTATTGTTTTACGGTGACTAAAATAAAAACAATCCCTCTTGATTCTTCGTGCTTTCGTGGTGAAAAATCTATTCGTGAACGGTGACATATTTTTTTGATTAATTTTCGTCAATTTTGAAAACATCAGGCGATAATGCCGTTGTTACGTTCCAGACTTGGAATGTATTGTTGGTTTTCAATTGTTGTGCGATATGTTTGGCTTGTTCTTTGTTTTTGCAGATGCCGTAGATTGCTGTGCCGCTGCCTGTCATTATTGCGTTTAGGCAACCGGCTTTTATTAGCGTTTCTTTGTATGTTTCCAGTTTGTTCCAGAGTTTGCCCGACGGGACTTCCAGACGATTGAAACACACGTCGCCGATTTTGTCTATGTCTTTGTTTCTCATCGCTTCCAGCAACGGCTCGATGTTGCGCAGTTTTCCGTCGTGGTATTTCATACAGTCGCGATAAACTGCCGCCGTTTCCAATCCTTCGTTTGGTTTGATTAGTACGAAGTTTAGTTCGTCGAAGCCGTCAATTGAAACCGTTATCTCACCGCGTCCGCTGCTTATCGTGCCGCAACTTTTGTCGAGATGACTGCGAACAAACAACGGAACATCGCTACCGATTTTTGCCGCGAGTTCTAACTGGCTTGTTTCGGTCAAGTTGAGATTCCACGCAACATTTGCCAGCAACAACGCCGAAGCCGCGTCGCTTGAGCCGCCGCCTAGTCCGCTTTGTGACGGAATTCGTTTGAACAGCATGACCTCCGCACCGTTGTTTGTTCCGCATTCTCGCTGCAAAAGTCTTAATGTTTTGACAACTAAATTCCGTTCATCTGACGGAATCGCGGGGAAGTCGGGCGTTTCGCCGTCGATTGTAAGAACTATGCCGGACGACTTTTTCGGTTGAACGGTCAACGTGTCACAAAGCGAAATTAGCGACGCAACCGACACGATTCCGTGAAAGCCGTCGTCACGCCGCCGGAGAACTTCAAAGAAAAGGTTTATCTTCGCGGGCGGATGGTGTGCGATTTTCATTGGCTGGTCAAATGTTATATTATCCGTAACGCTTCGTTCATACTACCGGTTCGGTAACCCATTATGTCTATTGATGTGTAAGCGAAACCGATTGCTTTGAACGTTTCGTAAATTTTTTTACGGGTGCTTTTTTCGGTTACAATTTCAAATCCGGCATCGTCGGTTTCGATTCTCGCTAAGTTACCGTGAAAACGCACACGGACTTGACGTAACCCGATGTCGAGTAAAAATTGCTCCGCTCTGTCAATCATATCTAGCCGCTCACGTGTTATTTCCTCGCCATAAGGAATCCGCGACGAGAGGCACGCGAAACTTTGTTTGTTCCACGTCGGCAGTCCGAGTGATTCAGATAGTTTACGGATTTCGTCTTTCGTCAGACGAACGTGACGGAGCGGGCTGATGATTTTTTGTTCGGCAATCGCTTGATGACCCGGACGATAATCGTTGTTGTCGTCGGCGTTAGAACCTTCCGCGATATGCGGAATATTACGCGAGTTTGCGACTTCACGAATTTTGGTGAACAACTCACTCTTACACAGGTAACAGCGATTCGTTGGGTTTTTGGAAAAGCCGTCGATGTCGAGTTCTTCTGATTCGACGATGATATGTTCGATGCCTTTTTTCTTTACAAACTCAATCGCTTCGTTCATCTCGCGTTTGGGAAACGTACACGAACTAGCGGTAACAGCAATAACCTTGTCACCCAAGACTTCTTGCGCAACAGTCAACAAGTAAGTAGAATCCACTCCGCCCGAAAAAGCGACAACAAGCCCGCCAAGTTCACGCAAGTAATCTTTGAGTTGCTCGTGTTTGGATAAATGTAAATCTTCGGTCATAGTATTTTTGAAATTTTAGTTTTAACAATTAACGTAAACAAAATTGGTGTCAGGGGAGAACTTCCGTGTTTCCCCTGACCGAACAGACTAAAATCCACTCTTACCAATTTCACCTGTAACAACAGCCGCTTGCCATTGTTACTTTGTTTTTTACTTCGTGAAACTCTCAATGAAACCGTCCCACAACGGAAGTTGGTAATCCCAGAAATGAGAGTACAGCCAAGCCGTGATTAACACCACGATAAGACCAAAGAACACAGCAACTTTTGACGTTTTCAAATCCATCGTTGTATTTGTTTCCAACTTGAATTTTTCTTTCAAGGGAAATAGCACTGTAACGAGTGCCATCACAATGACAATCGAACAGAACGTAATGCTCATTCGGTCGAGAAACGCCGTGTTCGGACGCAGGAACATTAACGCACCATAAATCACCGGACTCATCAGCAGCGAAACCGTCCCTGACCAGCGGGGGGCGCGGTGGACGAAAAAGCCGAACATAAAGGCACACAAAATACCCGGCGAGATAAAGCCCTGAAATTCTTGGATAAACGTAAATATTCCGCCGAACTTCGGATTGTCTAATATCGGAACGAGGCAACACGCCAGCACCATAAAGCCGACCACACTCACTCTGCCGACCATGACAATTTCTTTCTCGCTTGCTTTACGGTGAAAGAATTCCTTGTAAATATCGATGCTGAACAACGTCGAAACGGCATTGAGCATCGC
>JAITST010000351.1 GCA_031287585.1 Planctomycetaceae bacterium
CACGAAAAATCCAACGCAACGCCGGAACCAGCTACGTTGTTGATATTCGGTCTTGGTATTGCAGGTCTTGGCTTGGCTCGCCGCCGGATGATGAATGCAGTTCAGTTTTAATTGTTTGAGTTCAGTCTCGAATAAAGAAGCGGGGGCGTAAGTCTCCGCTTTTTTTGTACAGGAACTCGGTGTTCACCGGCATAACCACACTATTCTAAAACCGTCAGCGCAATTTCAATCCTTCCAAACGGCGCACTAACTTGAACCCCAGCCATAACACCGCGTATCGCTTCAATCGACTCACGAGCAATCTGTATTCCGGTTGCAAGTTGTTCGTCCTTACCACCTCGCGACGCAACTTCCATCCGGTTCATCGTAACATCAGAAATCGTAACACCCGGCACTTCGTTCTGCATAAAAACTGCGTTACGATAACTCGCGAGAGGCCAAATACCCGCGATAATCGGTATCGGGCAATCGCCGATTTTCTCAATAAAACGAATCAACACATCAGGGTCGAAAACCGGTTGTGTAACCGCAAACTCCGCACCAGCGTCAATTTTCTGCTTAAACCGTTCCAACTCTCGTTTCTGGTCTAACGAAGTCGGGTCAAGCCCAACCCCAATCACCGCACGTGTCGGCATTTCGAGTGCATCGCCACCAAGGTCAACACCATGGTTAAGCCGTCGTTGGACAGCACACATCCCAATCGAATCAGTATCAAAGACACCAGTTGCGTCGGGATACACACCAAGTTTTGGCGGGTCACCAGTAACGAATAGAAGATTGTGAATTTCCGATGCCGCACACGCTAACAAATCCGCTTGCATACCAATCAAGTTTCTGTCACGACAACAAAAATGCAGAATCGGTTCAATCTGCGCCTCACGTAAAATCCGTTGAGCAACCACAAGCGGCGAAATCCGGCTACTGGCGCGTGGTCCGTCAGGAATGTTCACCGCGTCAATTCCGTGACGATGTAGTTTACGGCACTTCTCAACCGTTTGCGTTAAGTCGTAACCTCGCGGCGGAACAAGTTCAACCGTTGTCACCCACTGCCGATTAGCAAGACGACACGCAAAGCGGCTTCGTTCTACAAACGGCATTTCCGGTTTCTCCATAACTTCTGATTGAATCGTATGTAACACCGATGCAGTTCGCCGCCCACGTGCAAGCGGCTTAATCATCTTCGCAATCTCCGCGATATGTTCCGGCATAATACCGCAACAACCACCTACCGCCGCCGCACCAAGATTGACATACCGCATTGCGTAAGTTGCGACATATTCGGGTGAACTATAATAAATCCGCCGCCCCTCAAACTCTTTTGACGTTCCCGCATTCGGCTGGACGATAAGCGGGCAGTCAATAATTTTGACCGCTTCCTCAACCGCTTCCAAAATTCCGTCAGGACCAACACCGCAGTTCAAACCCCACGCATTCGGCATCCGGCAACCATCGGGAAGTTTAGCAAATAAACGTCCAACCGACTCACCGGCAACATTCCTAATTCCTGTGTCAATACTGCAAGACAAAACAAACGGGATATCGCGCAACGCCATCGCTCTGGCACAAGTCTCAAGCGATTCACGCGAGTGCAATGTCTCAAAAATCAAAAGGTCAACTCCGCCGCTAACAAGAGCATCCGCTTGTTCAAGTATAGCGGCAATAACAGCATCTTCACCGCACCCGGAAGCAACAGGTATAGGTCCGATAGAACCAGCAACAAAGCAAATCCGGTCATCGCCGTCAGTACCGTTGCCAACCGCAACCCGTTTAGCAATCTCCGCACCGCAACGGTTAATCTCAACTACCTTGTCAGCAAGCCCGTACTTTTCGAGAGCGGGACGGCTAGCACCGAAGGTGTTAGTTGTCAAAACATCTGCACCTGCCTCGCGATAATCGTTTAGAATCCGCTCGATCAAAGCCGGTTCAGAAAAATTTAATTCGTCGAAACAACGGTTGGTAAAAATATGATGCCGATAAATTTCAGTCCCCATCGGACCATCAAAAACAAGTACGCCATTTTTAAGTGAATCAGTAAATGTCATTTGTGGGAGTTAATTATTGTTGTGATTATGTTGAAAGGAAACAAGGGGAACAGTATAACACAAAAATAGCGTTTGACAAGAACCGGCGACAACCGCCATTTTTTCTCACAGATAGTCAAGGATAGTAAGTTTTTATCTACCCTTAACTATCCTTACCTATCTGTAAAAAATAACATTGCAATCGGCGTGGTTTGGGGCGGCTGTGGTAGAATGAAAAATGACGAAAGGAGAAAAACAATGCCGCGTTATATCAATCCCTACACCGATTTCGGCTCAAAAAAGTTATTCGGCGAGGAAGCCAATAAAGACTTGCTCATTTATCGAGACAACCGCAATGTCCTCGAAATAGCGAGGATAGAGGGTAAAGCCGAAATAGCCCGAAAAATAAAAGAAGAGGGATTGCCGTCCGCTTTGATTTATAAGTTGACGGGCTTATCAGAGGCGCACATTGAGAACTGGGAAGGCGATTAACCATTCCGGTTGGCGTGCCAACCGGAGTGGTTTTGTTGTTCACTACCACTACCGTACATTACTTCTGATAAGTAACAATCCGCACTGGTCCGAGCAGTCCCGACGGCTGCAACGCCTCGTCCTTCTTCCAGAGATTCCACATACAGAACGTTTCACGTCCGTTCGGAATCGGTTCTCCCTTGACAAGCCAATC
>JAITST010000519.1 GCA_031287585.1 Planctomycetaceae bacterium
ATTTTAATCTTGTGATTTTTTCGTATGCTTCTATGTATTTGTCCCGAGTTTTTTTAACGATGTCGTCCGGCAGCGATGGCGGCGGGGAGTTTTTATCCCAATTTGTCGCTAGCAGCCAGTCGCGGACAAATTGTTTGTCGTAAGACGGTTGTCCTTTACCGGGTTTGTATTGTTCCACCGACCAGAATCTTGAACTGTCTGGTGTCATCACTTCGTCTATCAGTATTATCTCGCCGTCAAGAAAACCGAACTCGAATTTCGTGTCCGCTATAATTACACCTTGTTTCAACGCATATTCGCAACCTTTTGTGAATATTTCTATCGAACGTTCACGTAACGTTTTTGCTACGTCCGTACCCACTATACTTGCCATTCGTTCAAACGAGATGTTTTCGTCGTGTCCCTCTTCCGCTTTTGTCGCGGGGGTGAAAATCGGTTCGGGTAACTTCGCACTTTCTACTAATCCGTTTGGTAACGTTAGTCCGCAAACTTTACCGTTACTGCGGTACTCGTTCCAACCGCTACCGCTCAAGTAGCCGCGAACTACACATTCGATTGGGATAACGCTACATTTTTTTGCGAGTGTCGAACGTCCCGCGAGCCACGTTAGGTCAGCATCGGACGGTAACGGCATTTTTTTGACATCGGTTGTGATTAGATGATTGGGTACGCCGAGTTCACCAAACCAAAATTCCGCCATTCGGTTTAGGACACGTCCTTTGTCGGGGATTCGTGTCGGTAAAATCCAATCGAACGCACTAATCCGGTCGGTACTGACTAGAAGTAACGTATCGCCAAAATCGTAGATGTCACGGACTTTACCGCGTTTTGGAGTGTAATTTGTGAGAGTGTAGTCTGACATTTTGGTTTGTTAAATTACAAATAAAAGGGCGATTGCGGTGTGAATACGTGTGAGACAATTATCACACGTATTCATCTCCGCACAATACGTACTACTTTGAACGTTTCGGTTCTAACGTCAAGTCATCTTCATCTTGCTCCTCATCAGTTAGTTTTGGCGGTGCTATACCAGCGGGTGCTGACGGAGTTGCAGGCGGTGCTATACTTGGCATTGCGCGGCGTTTTTGCGGTACGTTAGTTTTTGTATCGGGGTTAGCGTCCGTTGCTGGTGCCGATGCTGGCGGTGTGGTCGGAGGGTCTATCACTGTCGGCGGCGTTGGAGTCACCGTTAATTTTGGCGGTGTCAACGATGGTCTTGACGGCACCGAAGGCGTTGACGACAATGGTTTTGGTGTGGCATCTATTTGTTCAGGTATTGTTAGAGTTGCATCATCAGGTACAGTTGGTGTTGGTGTTGCAACATGCGGGGGCGGAATCGTTGGCGGCGTTTGGACAGGGGCTACCGGGGTGTTGATTTTTGCCGCTGTAATCGTTGTCAACTCTTTTAGTTCTGGTAGCGCTTCCAGTTCTAATTCGTCTAACGCTAGCGTGGCTACTGTCGCTTCTTTGAACAAAACTTGGGCTTCATATTTGAAATTTGGGTCGTGGGCTATGTAGGTTGCCAAGTCGGATAGAGTTTTGGCTCGTGCCGACGGACTTTTTATTTTTCGTACCAACGCCAACGTCGCGTCAATTTTCTTTTGTTCGATTGCTAACTTTGCAAGTTTGGCCAGACTGTCGTCCATCTCTTTTTGAGCAGCGGCTCTCTCTTCTTCAAGACGGTCCACTACTGAACTATCTACATCTTCAACAGCAGGGATGTTTGGCTGTTTTGTTTCGGGCGCGGATGCGGGAGTAGTAGGAAGGAGCGGAAAAAGTTCTGTTTCCGATTCTTCCATTGGAGATGTGGCATCAGGTGCCGGTATTATCGGTGTTGACACAGGTTGACGCGGGGAACGTGTTGCTCTGGTTGGTTGCGACTTATCGGATTTTGTTATGACATCTCCGATGTCAAGTGATTGATTGGATTGAGTCGGGGCTGGTATTACTGTCGTTGTCAATGTTCCTGTATCTCCTTTAATATTTGCATCGGGAGTGTTGACCAGTGCATACAGTTTACCATTAAGCATTATCATGTCGCCTTGCGGTGCTAACGTCAACTGTGGTTTGAGAATGGACGGCGGCGACGGAATTCCAGACGCGGGAAGTGTACGTGTAGTCGTTCGCGGCGGATTGGTGCGTGACTGCTGCGATGTCGCGATTGTGGAAGCCGCGAACAGCATTAGGATTGTGAGGGTGGTTAGTTTGTTTGTCATTTTTGTTGCCTTTCAAAAAAATTTTGTTCAATGGTGAAAGTTATGATAACTTCTAAAAACCTACTTTCAAAAATCCCGTAACACAGGGACTTGCAAAACCGAATCACCGAGTTTTTAGATGTTACCTTACAATTTTATCAAATGTTGAAACAATAATCAATTAGTCTCAACTTGTCGGTCTTTGTAGCGGGAACAGGATTACCTCGCGAATTGATTGTGTGTTTGTTAGCATCATCACCAATCGGTCGATTCCTATTCCCAGTCCGCCTGCTGGCGGCATTCCGTGCCGCAGGGCTTTGATGAAGTCTGTGTCCATCTTCGCCATACTGTCCTCCTCTTTCTGTCCAGTCAATTGGTTACGGAACAGTGATTCCTGCAAGTCGGGGTCGTTGAGTTCTGTATACGCGTTCGCTAGTTCCATTCCGTGAACGAACAACTCAAACCGTTCCGCGATTGTGTCATCGCCGCGTTTGCGTTTTGTTAGCGGACAAATTTTCGCGGGATAATCTGTTACGAAAACAGGACCTACCAACGCATCCTCAACTTTCGCCTCGAATATGTCGTTGCGTATAACGTCAATTTCCTTCCTTGTGACATCTTCAATGCCTATCTTATTAGCATACTCTGTTACCGCGTTTTCGTCAAGCGGGTCAATACCGGTATGTTCGCGGAACAACTCGTAGTACGTTTTTCTCGCAAAGGGCGGCGTGAAATCTATCGTCTTATCGCCCCAGTCGATTTTGTAACGGCTGCCGAGCGCGTCAAGTGATTGCGTTATGATTTTTTCAGTTAAGTCCATCATCGAACAATAGTCGCCATACGCCTGATACACTTCAAGCATCGTAAATTCAGGGCTATGCGTATGGTCAACGCCTTCGTTACGATACACGCGACCGAGTTCGTAAACACGTTCGATACCGCCAACCAACAGACGTTTTAGATGTAATTCAAGAGCGATACGTAACACGAGCGGGATGTTGAGTGCGTTGTGATGTGTAGTGAACGGGCGGGCGGCTGCGCCACCAGCGATGGTGTGC
>JAITST010000008.1 GCA_031287585.1 Planctomycetaceae bacterium
AAAGTGTTGACAGATAAACAAAAACAGAGAATGAATGAATTGATAAACAATCCGCCAGAGAGCGTAAGGAAAAATATCGAAGTTTTAACTAAACAATTCAATGTTGCACCATAGGTGACTTATAACAACTCGACTCTTTTGTTTAGCAAGTTCCTAATTTTATGGGGTGTTGTTTGAGGGTGGTAAGTTTTAGAAGCTTGCCTATATCCTGTACTTTTCCAAAAATCACAATACGAAAAATACGTAAATTCAGATATTTTCGGTATGTTTGAATTAAATGACATATACCTTCTGGGGTTGAAGTACATTTACTTTTTCGGTAGAATACGCGGTTTACGGTATTTGCCGATTGGTTCCTTCCATAGTTTTTTGGAAAGTACAGATATATTCTCTAAATTCATAAAAAAATTGCTCTTGCCTTCTTTGCGATTTTTCGTTATCGTTCACTGTTGTTCATTTGTGGCTTTATGTTTTTTATTCAAACCTTGCGTGAATTGTTTATGAACCAATCACTGACGATAAAGACCCTAACGTTTTTTATCACGTTGATTCTTTTTGTTCCCGTTACATTTGCGGCGGATGACGTTGACCCGTCAACGTTAATTCTCGACGTTAAAATCGACGGCAATAAACAGATTTCGGCGACGACTATCAACGATATAATCAAAACCCGCAAAGGACGACCGTTCAGCGAAACACGTATCGAAGAAGATAAACGCGCTTTGATGAACAAGGGCGTGTTCATTGATGTCGTTCCCGACGTTACGAAAACTCCAAACGGTTACATCGTTACGTTTCGCTTCACTGAAAAACCAATCTTACATTACGTCAAATTTGTCGGCAACTACAAGATAAACCGCAAACGTTTGCTCGAAGAATGCGGTATCGACAAGGATAGTGCGCTCGATGCTGGTGCGGTTCATCAAGCGAAAGACCGCATTGAAACGTTGTACAAGATGGAAGGTTACAACAATGTTCACGTTGAAATTCTGTCCGGCGACCGGCTCGGCGACCACGGCGCGGTTTTCCTCATCAACGAGATGTTCAAACAAAAAGTGTTACACGTTGCGTTTGAAGGGAACAAAATCGCGAGCGACTCATTATTGCGAACGAAAATCGACTCGAAAGCCGGTTACGCGTGGCTGTTCGGCTCACCGTTCACACGCGAGATGGTTGAACACGATGTTGTAAAACTAATCGACTACTACCGCAGTCTCGGTTTCTACTACGCGAAAGTCGATTACGAGTTTCAGGAAACACGCGGCTATACCGGCTTCTCACAACCAAATACGTGGGTTGAAGTCAAGTTTCTCATCGACGAAGGCGTACGCTGTAAACTGCGAGATATACGGTTCGTCGGTAACAAACTTTTCACCGATGCCGAATTGCGTAAAGAATTGAAGTCGAAAATCGGTTACTACTTTTACAAAGACACGCTCGACATTGATATGACGAAGTTGAAGGAAAAACACGGCGTTATCGGACACATCTTCGCCGATGCCGTTCCCGACCCGCGTATCGACGGCGACCAAATCGACTTGATTATTCACATCAAAGAAGGACCCAAGTGCCGTGTCGGAGAACTTAATGTCGAAATCGTCGGCTCGGAAGGCAGCAGCGAACCATATACCGCTCTCTCGACTGTTCTCACACGTCTATCCATCAAACCGGGTGACGTTATGAACTCGAAGGAAATGAAGAATAGCGAACGCCGTTTGCAGTTTTCCGGCTTATTCAACTCGAATCCGTCGAAAGGAATGACACCGACGATTACGTTTGAGTATCCAGAGCAGGCAATCGCGGACGAGGAACGCGAGACGCGGCTTGAAGAGGAACGTCAGGTCGCGAACGGTAATCCAAACTATCGCGGGCAGCAACCGCTCGGCAATGTTAGTGCGTGGAATTATGTTACAAGACCAGACGCGCCGCAAGGTAACGTTGAACAAAGCAGCGAGTGGCAACACAACATTCAGCAAAACAATGCCGAAGTCGAACGTGAGTTAGAAAAGTTTTCTGACTTTTTCAAGTTCAAAACGTCCGTTCAGCCGCAGCAACAAATTGTTCCGCAACCGGTTCTACAATACACTCCGCAAAATTACGGCAACGGAAATGTTTCCGCTGGTACGAACATTCCGGTACGTTATGTCGTGCAGAAAGTTCCGATTATTCTCGGTCAACAATCTTATGGTACTCCGGCACCAGCGGTCACGCCGTATAATCCGTATAACAACGATTCACAATATCCGCAGACAACGCCGCAAGTTGCGCCGTTAGTTTATCAACCAGCAAATCAAACTGCGACGCAACAGCCGGATTATTCCGCTGCGCAACTGAACGGTGTCTCGCTCGCGGCTAACTTACCAACTCCGCCGGCGCCGCCGTCACAGCAAGCACAAAATCAGTCGGCATATCAACCACAATATTTGCAACCGTACTCTAACGCACAACTTGCCAATCCATATATTGCGCCCGTATTGAATAATCCGCAAGGCGCAAGCGCAAGTACAACCGCGCCGCAACCGTTACAATCTGTGAATGTACCGCCGCCGTATGTTCCGCCTGCCGCATTGCCGTTACCTGAAAACACAACACCTGCGGTAGTAGAACAGCAAATACAGCAGCAACAGCAGTACGGTCAACAATATAACACAACTACGCCAAGTCCGACGTATAACAGTAACTCGTATGGTTATTCATCGTCACCGATAACTCCGCTGTTGCCGTCGTCGAGTGCTGGTACGAACACAGGTGTTATGCCGTTCCTCGATAACTTGTCCGGTCCGCCGCGTCCGACGATTTACGATGTCAAGACGAATGTCAAAGTTCAGGAAACGCAAACCGGACAGTTTATGGTAAGTCTGTCGGTCAACTCCGACAGCGGTCTCGTCGGTCGGATTATGCTCGAAGAACAAAATTTCGATATCTGCCGTCCGCCGAAAAATCCTTTCCGGCTCGAAGACTGGCGAAACGCGTATCGCGGTCGCGGGCAAACGTTCCGCATTGAAGCGATGCCCGGCGAATACACAAGCCGTTATCAGGTAACGTGGGGAACGCCGTACTTGTTCAATCTTGATTACTCGTTCAATAGTAGTGCGTATTACTATCAACGTTACTACGACGAATGGTCGGAAGAGCGGCTCGGTGGTTCGATAACGATTGGTAAAAACTGGACGAAAGATTTTTCGACAGCGTTATCTTTCGACGGTGCGAACGTGAAACTGTATCATCCTGCGGCACCGGTGTCGTATGACTTAATGCGTTCATTGGGTAATAACGCTTATTATGCGTTCGGCTTGTCGGCAACTCACGATACCAGAAACAGTCCGTACTTACCGAGTGAAGGACACATGGTAACAGCCGGAGTCGATCAGGTAATTGGTACGGACACGTTCGTTCGCGGGCATTACGATGTTCGTCAATACTTTATGTTGCGTGAGCGTCCTGACCGTAGCGGACGATGGGTACTTGGATTACGTTCGTCAGCAAGTATAGCAGAAAGTAACGCCCCGATTTACGAACGTTATTTCGCAGGTGGTTACACAAACCTGAGAGGATTTGAGTTCCGTAAAGTAACCCCGCGTGATCCATTGAACTTCGCACCAATCGGCGGAACGTTAGAGTTTTACAATTCGGCAGAGTTGGTATTTCCGCTAACAGCAGACGACATGGTACACGGCTTATTTTTCGTTGATAGCGGAACGGTACAACGCAACGCAGATAAGTGGGACGATGAGTATCGAGTGTCGGTAGGATTTGGATTCAGAATAACAATCCCGTTTATGGGACCAGCCCCAATAGCCCTGGACTTCGGTTTCCCGATAACAAAAGGTGAATACGACAAATTGCAGTTGTTCACATTTAGTATGGGCTTTATGCGGTAGTTTTGTCTGTATTGAAAAACCGGTGTAGAGACGCACAGATAGCGTCTCTGTGAACTTTCCGGAAAATTTTCATGTTTGTATTGACAAATGTGAAAAATGCGAGTATCATATAGACTTCACGCTTGTGATATGTTTCCGCAAGCAATTTTCACACCAACCTTTTCACGAAAGGAAAGAAAAATGACAAATTATGTAAAGACACAAATTAACACAATTAACCAAATGTTAAAATGGGGGGGGAGACGCAGTTTGTAGAAGATACAATAATCGCTCTTCTCGTTCGGCTTTTACTTTGGTTGAACTTCTCGTAGTTATCGCCATCATTGGCGTTCTAATCGCTTTGCTCCTGCCCGCTGTGCAAGCCGCCCGTGAGGCGGCGCGTAGGATGCAGTGTACAAATCATCTCAAGCAGTTGGCGTTGGCGATGCATAATCACAATGACTTGCATCAAAAATTTCCGTGCGGATTGACGATGGGATACAATCCAAATAACCATACCGTCTGGAACTGTCCGCCGTATGATTATGGGGCACTTGGTTGGGGAACGCGTATTCTTCCGAGTATTGAACAACAATCGCTTTATGACCAGATTGTACAGTGTTTCGGAAATCCCATTCTCGTTCGTGATTGGAACACAAAAGTTTTCACAACCACAGCCGGAACTGGACTCATTCCGTTTTCAATTTCACAAACAGAAATCTCTTACTTCAAATGTCCAAGTTGTCCACGTCAAAGTCCGGTTAACAGTCCGCGT
>JAITST010000009.1 GCA_031287585.1 Planctomycetaceae bacterium
AATTTCTGTTCACGCAAATCAGGCACGAATCGGCGAACTGCCCGACAAACCAGACAAAGATTCGTTTTTCTACTCCGCGAACGTTCGCAGTTTTGCAATCGAACGGAAACTCTACAATCCGGAATCCGGCAAACCGTTTCGTTTCGATGATGCTTACGGCAACATTGACGCGAAATCCAAACGAGTCTGTGAATCACGTGTTTGGAGCGTGTTTCGCCGTGCCGCGCCGTCGCAAACATTCGACCCCGCTTATCATCGCGGCAACCCAAACGCGAAGCCGTACTCGTGGTCTATCAAGCCCGACAAAAAACTTTCAACCGCCGATATTATGGCGTTAATGCGTGACAACTACGAAGGCACTGACTACGATATGACAAAAGGAATCGACGCGGGCAACTACGGCACACCGCGGCGTTGGCGACCGCTCTACTGGAAAATCGAAAACGAGAACGCTGACAAAGATGTTAATAAAAACAGTGGTGTTGATGAAGACGAATATGCGTGGGAACGTCCGATTTCGACACAGCAAACCGGTTTCTCGATTGTAACGCAATCACGTTCAACATTGCCGGACGAAATCGGCGGTGTGTTGTGGTATGGAGTTGACGACTCGTATCTGTCGTGCTACTTCCCGTTATACTGCTGCATCAGCGAGTTGCCGAAATCATACACGGTCGGCTCGATAAAAGAGTTCTCGTGGGATTCGGCGTGGTGGGTTTTCAATTTGGTATCGAATTACGCGAACCTGAAATACTCGGTAATCGCACCGGAAATCATCGCGGTACAGAAGGAGTTTGAAACGAAATTCTTCACGTTGCAAACGCCGGTAGAAAAAACCGCGACAGAGATTTTCAAAACCAATCCCGACTTGGCAAAACGTTATCTGACCGATTACAGTGTCTCGCAAGCGGAATCGGTAGCCGCGAGTTGGAAAAAACTAGCAACAGAAATTTTCACCAAACATAACGATGGCTACTATGTAACCGAAGACGGAAGCCGTCCCAACGAAAAATCCGCCTATCCGCAAGACTGGTTGAAAAGAGTGCTGAAAGAGAAACCGGAAGCATTCAAGTTACCCAAAGAGCCGACCAGAAACCAAATCGGTTATTTCGAGCAACCGCTAACAAAGTTGTTAGAACGTTCAATAGAAGCGGGGGAAACTAACAAAGACAAGGCAGAAGATTTGGTTGACGAAATAAAGCAAAACAACCCCAATCTATTTTTTGCAGAAGCGGGGCTAATCGACGCATTCAAAAACAAAACCTTCGACCAAGACAAGTGCAAAACGAAAATCAAAGAAGCAATAAAAAAGTTACCTGAAACCAAACAAACCGAATTGCAAAAGATTTTAATCAAACAATTCGAGAAAGAAAATTACGAAGGAAACGAATTAGAGATAATCCGGCGAGCGCTGGAATAAATCTCGATATAGAGATTGCGGAGAATTGAGATAACACGATTTGTAACTTTCATATAGACGCGAGACATCGTGTCTCTTGCGGGATTTATTTACCAAAAATTACCAGAAAACTCCGTATCCTGCTGATAGATGGTGTGTGTTTGTTTTGTCTGATATTTCGGTGTCGTAGCGGCAGAATAGTAAGTATTTTGGTTCTACGTTTATTGTTAATCCCGCGCCTAATTGTAGTATGTTGGGGATTATCCTTGCTCCGTTTACTGAAAATGTAGTGTCGCCGTTGTTGCCAGTTGATGTTATTGTTTTGCTACTGGCATCGTGTACCCACGCGGCTCTTATCGACGGCGTTATCAGGTATTGCGAGTCGTGGAAATCATGGTAGTAATCTAATTCTAACTCTATCGCTAACGTGTGCAAATAACCGCTGCTGATTTGCCTGTTGAAAGTGAATTTATCGTCGTTCAGTCCGCGTTCGCTGTAACTGCGTCCGTCGGTGTGAACGTAGTTGAACGTATAAGATGGTATAAACCAGAAATCTCTATAACGGAATCGCCTTGCAACTTCGGCAGCGGCGAAGAACGAATTTTGTTGACGATTGCCTAGTCCGTAAGTTGTGGATTTAGTGTCAAGACGTTCGGCGTTGTAATCACCGTAGCCGTAACCGATCATTGACTTGACTGACCAGTAATCTGTGAACCACGCACTATGCACGGATAACATCATCAGACTGCCTTTCGCACGGCTGAACTGGTCGTTGGACGTTAGATTTGGTTGGAATAGTCCCATATTTGCTCCGATTACGAAGTCGGAGTATGCCCGCATTTCGCCGCCGAAACTGCTGCCGAGTGTTTGTAGGTTGTAGCCATATATGTCAGAATCATCGTTACGGTCAACGATGTCGCCGTTCATTTCGTTCCAAACATTGTACGGTTTGGCGGTTGGTGTACCGGGGTTGTGGAAAGTAAATTCTTCGAGCCGCTTGAAAATTGCGGTATTGTTCAATACAATGTTACGTCTGGTTGCGAGCGGTAGAGTTGCGTCAACCATTGACGTTAGCGACTGGGCAAACACGGTTACATCGTGACACAACAAAAATAGAAAAACGAGCCAACAGCCGGCAAGCGGCGAGATACCGCGAGCGGTTGGGTGATGGTTTGCATATTGTGATTTGCGATGACGGTTCATTGGTTATTCACGTTGGAAGATTGTATTGCGTTTGATTGTTACAAATTATTGAGAAAAAATCAAGTGCAAAATAGCAACTGTCCATTGGACTACGAAAACGTAAATAGATGTTTATTTTTTAACAGGAGAATTTTATGGAATGTAAATCTGAAAAGAACAAGCCGCGTTGTGCGTGTACGTATATGTCATGCGGGAAACGCGGCATTTGTTGTGATTGTGTCAAGTCGCACATTGCGAATCGCGAAGTGCCGGGATGTTTTTTCCCGCCAGACGCAGAGAAAACGTATGACCGTTCGTTTGAACATTTTGCGACACTTGTTAATGAGAAGAAGGTTTGATATGTACTTTCCAAGAAACTGTGGAGAGAACACTCGGCAAATACCGTAAATTACGTGTTTCAACGAAAGAGTTGCCGAGTTAAATGTGTTTTAACTTTAAAAGGTATATGTCATTTAATTCAAACGTCAGGAAACACCTGAAATTACGTATTTTTCGTATTGTAATTTTTTGAAAAGGATATATTTTATCACGTTAGTATAAAACAAGTTACGGCAAATTTGCATTTTGGTGCAACAAAAACGTTGGTATTTTTTTTCTACAAAAAGTAATTAAATTTGGCTTTTTGGGGAATTTTTCGATTTTTTGTGGCAAAAACGGTAGTGGTAGGTTGACGGGAACTGTCTCCTTGACTACAATGTAGCCCATTCACAATTGATGGTGTAAGAAAAAAAGTTTTTCGGTTGATTATTTTGTTTTGGTTTCTGTCATTTCATCTTGATTTTAACATTGAGAGTTTTTTGTGTCAGAC
>JAITST010000100.1 GCA_031287585.1 Planctomycetaceae bacterium
ACTTCGCCGTCTTTGAGGACAATATCTTTTCGGACGAGGGTCAGATTTCGCATGGCATTTTCCGGCTTAATCCACGGACCGCCAGCCAAAGCCCAGCCGGGACAGTTATGAAACGTGAATCGCAAGTTGAGACGCTTACACTCGTTGGCGGTGTGCTTTAGAAAATCTTCCCACGCCGGGGAAAGGCAGGGGATAGGATTTTTGATGCCGCTCCAATTTGGCGGTCCCATATTGCCGTGAAAGAGCAACAGATTGGAAATCCCCGCTTCGGCAAGGGCTTCCAAATCCGCCGTGATTCCTTCTTTGCTGACGTTTCCGCCGAGAAGATACATCAACGTTCCGGGTTGATAAACCATCGGCGGCTGTTTGAACACCTCAATGTCGGCATCACTGAAAGGACGGTTCAGTTCCTCTGCCGAAGGGACGGCAGGCGTTGCCGCTGAAACGGATACGCCGCAAAAGAACAGGGAAAGGTAAACGATACACAGAAAAAAACGGATGTAAGTTTTGAGTGGCATAATAGTAAACGGGGGTTAAAAAGAGTTAAAATTGTAAGCCGGAAGAGTACATTATACCGCAACGCCGTGAGCAATACAATCACGCCGATTACAAAGTTGTTTTACACCAGTCGAGTAGGCAAGGTGAACTTTTTTGTCCCTGCTTGCCCCTCTTCAAACCGGACTTGCCACTTGTCGTTATCAACAAATCTTGCTGTCGCAACTTCTCTACCGAGTTGGTCACGAATATGAGTTGTACGATAATAATTATCACCGAGTTTGCCTTCGTCGGTTGCGAGCGTATGATACTTATCAACATATTCAAGCCCGCCGTGTAACGGGGCGTAATGATAACGTGTCCACGAAACTTTTTGTTTTTTGTTCGACGATATGCCGATTGGTCGGTTGCCCTCGACAACAACGTTGGTCGGTAACACGCTATATGTAGATGTAACGTTGCCCGCATCGTTTGTTTCGATAACTTGTATTGGCAACGTTGGTAATTTCGCTTTCGCGTCCCACGCGGAAATTTGTATTCTACGGTTGTTATCGTAAATAGTAAACTCCGAAATTCCATCGTTGCCAACCGTCTTTACGAGACGACCTTGTTCGTCGTATTCTTGATTCGTCGTTTGATTCAACGCTGTCGCGAGCGAGTTGCTGCGCGAGAACGGTAACTTGTCTTTCCACGCAACTACATTTGTCGAACCGTTTGTGATCGTTGTTGGCAGATTCGTTGTGTCAACATCACGAACAACAAGCGTCCGTTTACCGCTAACCGGATGATAACCGTAATAATTTACAACACCAACAGCGTCAATCGTCCACCGCAAATATCCTTTCGCGTCGAAGTATTCTTTCGATACCGCTTCACGCGAGTTTCCATTTTGTTGCAAACGCAAACCGCTCTGATAAGTTCGTGTATGTTCCCAAGTTCCAATCGGAGTATCGAACGACAAATCGGTTGACGTTTCCAAAACAGTACCGCGCAAAAGAAGTATCGGTTCAGAAGTAGTTGTGGCGAAAACGCTATCGTCAACATCCGCAAATGCCGCAGGTGTCAACGAGTCTTCATCATCAACAAACGAAACATCAGCAACCGCAACACTACCAGCCACAACGACAAAGCGGGCAACATCACCTAACATCAATGCCGTAATCGTTTTGGTTGTCTTCATTTTTGGGTCTCCAAATTCAAGAGTAAAAAAAGTTTTCACAAATCTTCACTTACTACTCCGACGCTGAACAGCCAACGTTTTTGTAAAGTACAATAGAGGGTAGTTTTTGTAAATATCCCTATTTTTTCTTTTCCACAACTTTTTGTGTATCAACACGTCTTACCGACATCGTTTTGACAATATGCGGATTCACTTCACAAAAAATTTTCCAACTCGATTTCATATTCGCAACAAATTCTTTTCGCAAATTATCGTTCCAATACTTCGTTTCTCAAACCAAGTATCGCACCAACTCCTTTTCACCGGTGACATTCTTTCCGTCTTTCAAACCTCGTGAGACAGACATCGCCGCGAGTTTTAGGAGTTGTAATTCCAACTGTTTTTCAATCCTGACAACATCGCGTTTGTCACGGCTCACACGGAGTTGCTGTAACAAGTCAAAAGTAAACACACCACCGTCACCGCCAGAAATCACCGTAGTTATGAACGATGCCTTGATGTTAAGACGGGCAACCTGCTCCGTCTGATTTCCGTCAGACTGCTCTGAACTAGCATCACGTTCCGCACAAAGAAAAACGGAAACAATGAGCAACATCACAACTAACAAACGGTAAACCATTATCAAACTCCTTTGGGGTAAAGTTGGTTGTTCGATAGAACTGCGTACGATCGTAGTAGATTATTTTGTGTGTAAAGTGATTCAAAAATTTTCTACACAAAGTAATTGATTGTCGGCACGTGGTAACAATTTGTGAAATCATTTATCAACACTGTCCAACGTTTTCATTCCGCGCAATACCAACCGTTCAAACGGGCGTTTTATTCTGGCGTAAAATGGTTCTTTCTCTGGTTGTATTGGTTTGACTAAAATTGAAACGATACCCGCTAATTTTGCCGCCATTACATCAGTAAAAATTTGGTCGCCTACTAACGCTGTCCGTTTTGGTTCTAGTTTCAAGTCTGCGATGGCACGCCTACAACCGAACGGTAACGGCTTCATTGCTGGTGCGATGAACGGTATTCCGATTGATTCCGCGAACGGTTTTATTCGTAAAAAATGCCCGTTAGAAACCAGACACAAGCAAACTCCCGCCATTTTTTGTGCGTTTATCCAACAAGCAATTTCATCCGAAATTTTGTTTGCGTGGTACGGTTTCAACGTCGAATCAACGTCAAGCAATAACGCATTTACACCAATTGCCGTCAAACGTTCGCGTGTCAACGACGTGACTGATTCTACATAATAATGTGGTTTGAAAATCATAGTGAAAAATAAAGTTAGGATTCCGTATTTTTAATAAGTGGTAACTTTTTGTGGACAGACAAGAACACCAGATTGTACCGTCATTATTCCAATCAATCAATCAATAGCGGATCGAAATGATGTTTGATAAGATGGGGAGTGTGTGTAAAAATAAATGGGGGATTTTATTTTCGATTAAATGCAATAATTCACCACCAATTTTTACATCCCCCCAGATGGAAAAAAATTAGCCCCCCATTGCGTTTTTTCTTCCGGTAAAATGGGTTAATTAGGTTTGCCTCAACTTGACGAAAGTTTTTGGAGACAGCGGAGCCGACAATATTAATTTTGAAAAGGAGCATCTATGAGAGAGAGACGGCGATTCAGTGCCGAAACATTAACAAAATCTCGCTGTCTTGTTTCATTTTTTGAGCAATCTACAAGATTTCTTTCCCGTTTTGCTAACGGGTTACTTGTGGTTTGCTTTTTCTGCACTGCGGTTTTTCTCATTGCCGGGTTCGCTCGTTCTGAAGAAAGTGTTGCGCCGGAAGTTCAGCAAACGCTTGAAAAAGCCGCCGCAAGCTTTAACGCTTCTCAATTCACAGAAGCACTTGATACATTAAAAGAACTCTACGGCAAACATCCCGAAACTCTTCCGCCGCG
>JAITST010000102.1 GCA_031287585.1 Planctomycetaceae bacterium
CGAGCAAGTCGCGGCGGCGTATGAGCGGCATTTGGTTGTTCGTTGTTCAACATTGTTCGGTAACGTTGGTGAACGTTCGCGCGGCGGTATCGTTGCAACTGTCCTGCAAGCCGCCAGACGAACGCGAAAGTTTCACGCTATTGACGACGTAATCTGTTCGCCGACATACACAAATCATCTCGCAACCGCGATACACAATCTGTTATCCAATCGCGACACCGGCATAAAAAAAATCGCAAATGAAGGACAAGCAACACCAGCCGGATTGTTAAATCAACTTTCCAAACAAACCGGATTACCACTTGAAATCAAACCGATTCCAAGTTCGGAACTCAAACAAACCGCAAACCGTTCACCAAACACATCCATAACCAAGTCAGACATAACGTTACCGCATTGGAACGATGCGTTAAGAGAATTTCTGGATTCACGGATACAACAACGTTAAATCACAAATTCGCGAAAAATTGCTCGTGTATTTCAAGTGGTTAGTGTAAAAAAAATGCGACAGCTCATTGCGATTGTAAATGATACAAGATACAATTAGGGCGTTGGTCGATTACTTGTCAAAACTTTTTTTACACAGTGTTACGATGTCTAAAAATCTTGCCTCACTTTGTTTTACCGTATTGTTTTTTTGTCAAACTGTATTCATTTTTGGTGAAACCCAACGGTTCGATGTCGTGATTTACGGCGGAACCTGCGCTGCGGTAACGGCGGCGGTACAAGCAAAGAAAATGGGTAAGTCCGTTGTCATCGTTTCGCCGGACAAACATCTCGGCGGTCTCAGCAGTGGCGGTCTCGGCTTCACCGATTCCGGTAACACAAAAACCGTTGGCGGGCTTTCCCGTGAATTCTATCAACGAGTTTATGCCGTTTACCAAAAGGACGAAACTTGGTGCTGGCAGAAATCGACGGAATATACTAACGTCGGGCAAGGAACCAAATCGATGCTTCACGACGACAAAACGATGTGGATTTTCGAACCGCACGTCGCCGAAGCCGTGTTCGATTCATGGGTTGCCGAACTAAAAATCCCTGTCGTTCGAGATGCTTGGCTTGACCGTAAGAGCGGCGTTAAAAAAAACGGGGCGAAAATTGTTTCGATCACAACGCTGGATGGGCAGACATTCGAAGGCAAAATGTTCATCGACGCAACCTACGAAGGTGATCTCTTGGCAGCCGCCGGAGTTGAATATCATGTCGGTCGAGAAGCCAACGAACAATACGGCGAAACGTGGAACGGCAATCAAGTCGGAACGCTGCATCACGGACATTGGTTTAAGAAACCGGTCGATCCGTATATCGTTTCCGGCGACCCGAAAAGCGGTCGGCTCAAATTCATCGACGACAGCAAGCCGGGTATTCGCGGCGAAGCGGACAAATTGGTACAAGCCTACTGTTTCCGAATGTGCTTGACCGATCACGAACCGAATCGTATACCGTTTCCGATACCGGAAGGTTACGATCCGAAAGATTACGAACTTTACGTTCGGGTCTTTCAAACTGGTTGGCGAGAAACCTTTGACAAGTTTGACCGGATACCGAATCACAAGACGGATACGAATAATCACGGACCGTTCAGTACCGACTTTATCGGCATGAATTACGATTATCCCGATGCGTCCTACGAACGTCGCAAGGAAATTATCGACGCTCACGTCAAATACCAACAGGGCTTGATGTATTTCCTTGCCAACGACGACCGGGTTCCGGCGGATGTTCGGGAAAAGATGAGCCGATGGGGACTCGCCAAAGACGAATTTCCCGACAACGGAAATTGGCCCCACCAAATTTACGTTCGAGAAGCACGGCGAATGGTCGGCGAATATGTTACGACGGAACTCGATTGCATGGCAAAACGCCGCTGTCCCAAACCGGTCGGAATGGGGTCTTACGCTTTGGACTCGCATAATGTCCGCCGGTATATTACGCCGGAAGGAACCGTCCAAAATGAAGGCGACATCGGCGTTTCGCCGCACGGACCTTATGGTATCGATTTCGGTTCCATTGTTCCGAAGCGGGAACAATGTACGAATTTGACAGTTCCGGTTTGCGTGAGCAGTTCGCACATCGCTTTCGGTTCGATTCGTATGGAGCCGGTATTTATGATTCTCGGTCAAAGTGCCGCAACCGTTGCCGCATTGGCTCTCGACGATGGAATTGATGTACAGCAACTTGATTATGAAAAACTCAAGGAACGCCTCGTTATCGATGGTCAGCGGTTGACCTATTCGGGACGCAATCCCGATGTTCGAGGCATTGATCCGAAAAAACTGCAAGGAATCGTTCTTGACAACGGCAGTAACGGCGCGGAGTAACGCTTCGTTACCGCCTGTATGAACACTCGAAAAACGTTACAAATTTCAACCGTGACAAGCATAAGTCGCTCAAAATTATATTTTCCCCATTGACAAATTGGAATAAAGAGAATAGAATATATGACTTCACGCTTGTGATATGTTTCCGCAAGCAACAATAACACCAACCCTTTCACGAAAGGAAAGAAAAATGACAAATTATGTAAAGACACAAATTAACACAATTAACCAAATGTTAAAATGGGGGGGGAGACGCAGTTTGTAGAAGAGGCAATAATCGCTCTTCTCGTTCGGCTTTTACTTTGGTTGAACTTCTCGTAGTTATCGCCATCATTGGCGTTCTAATCGCTTTGCTCCTGCCCGCTGTGCAAGCTGCCCGTGAGGCGGCGCGTAGGATGCAGTGTACAAATCATCTCAAGCAGTTGGCGTTGGCGATGCACAATCACAACGACTTGCATCAAAAATTTCCGTGCGGATTGACGATGGGATACAATCCAAGTAACCATACCGTCTGGAACTGTCCGCAATTTGATTATGGAGCACTCGCTTGGGGAGCGCGTACTCTTCCGTATATTGAACAACAAAGTCTTTATGACCAGGTTGCCCAGTGTTTTCCCGATCCCACACTCGTTACCGATTGGAACACGTACATTTTCAAACGAACCCCAACCGATACGAAAGGTATAATTCCGTTATCCATTTCCCAAACGGAAATTTCCTTTTTCAAATGTCCAAGTTGCCCACGTCAAAGTCCGGTTGACAGTCCGCGTCCGAACGCAAAATCTAATTACGTCGGGCTTTGCGGTCCGCGGCGTATGGGACAAGCAGATCGTCGCGATATTACCGGTAGCGATAAAACCACCCATGCCTCTTATAGTTATGCCAATTGCAACAACGGTGACTACGGCGGACTTTTCTTTCAGGGACA
>JAITST010000171.1 GCA_031287585.1 Planctomycetaceae bacterium
ACACCCCCGCTTTGTTAGATGTTAAAACTCCAAGCCCCCCGACTGTTAGATATTATATCATAGTTTCGGAAAAAACGCAATAACTAAATTCAAAAAATGGCAACAAATATACAAGCCGGTACGATAGCCGTACAAATCAACGCCGATTCGAGGCAGTTTCATCAGTCATTTGTTGGTGTGCAAAAGAATTTTAATGATTTCCGATCGTATGCTCAGGATTTTTCAAGTACAGTCAATAATATCACTCCCGGCTTTCGCGGTTTTTGGGCTCACTTGCGTGATGGTTCAATGATGGCTGTCGCGTTAGGTCAAATACTAAATCGCCTCGGCGGTTTTGCTAAAGGTATTGTTACTGACTTTTCCTCGTTTGGTGACAAAATATCAAAAATGTCACAGCGGACGGGAATCGCCGCTCGTGACCTGTCGTTGCTCGGTTTTGCCGCCGAGCAGTGCGGAGCGTCGGTCGATTCTATTGGTGACGGCTTCAAGTACCTTTCAAGGAACACAGTCGCCGCCGCCAATGGAAGTAAAACCGCGTTAGCGATGTTCAGTAATCTTGGAATCGACTTTAACAAACTCAAACTCTTGTCGAAAGCCGACCAATTCCGGTTAATCGCCGAACAAATCAAAAAAATAGGCGACGAATCAAAACAGACCGATATTGCAATGAAAATGTTCGGACGCGGCGGTACGTCGTTGTTGCCGTTATTTCAAGAGGGAGCAGCCGGAATCGCGAAACTGATGAACGAAGCCGACACGTTAGGAATCGGTATCAGCGAAGACGACGCAAAGAACGCCGCCGCACTCAACGACGCGATGAACCGGTTGAGCCGTTCATGGTTTGGTGTCAAAAACGCGATAGCGGCGGGAATATCGCCGCTGTTGGTTGGCATAATGGACGGCGTTTCTAGTTTGATAAAATCGCTTCGTTCGGCGGCATCCGGATTTTCTGATTTACTGAAATCAATTACGAGTGTGAAAATCGGAGCGGATACGCTTACCGCAAGTTTCGCGTCGATTCCGTTTTTCGTAACCGCTCCCATTGCCGCAACCGCCGCTTGGCGGGGCTTGGCTACCGTTTTCGGTCCGGTCATAAACGCCGCGAAATCGTTGACGGGTATCTTGCGTCCGTTGTTGTCGCTTGTTGTCAGTTTTGGTACCCCGTTTGGAATCCTGCGTACCGCCCTTGTTGCCGCCGGTTCCGCGTTTTTGTACTTTTCCGGTACCGGTTCGGGTGTGATGAGAATGCTAGCGAACATAGGGAACACGGTCAAATCCGGTTTTATGTCCGTTTTCGGCGACGTTGCCGCGTTGGTGTCCAAAGGCGACATCGCGGGTGCGTTTCAGTTGCAATGGTTGAAAATCCAACTGATTTTCGAGCAGGGCAAACTTTCGGTGTCGAACACCGGGCGAGAAATTTTCGCCGCGTTAGTAGAGCCGTTTTCGGCAATCTACGAATCGGTTATGTCGCTGGTTTCGCCGCTTTGGGATTCACTTGTAGCCGGCTGGAACTACGCTTCGCAGGCAATAGGCGAAAGTTTGGGCTGGTTATCGTCGTTTTTCGGTGAGACGTGGAGTTACGTAAAAGACGGCTGGTCTGCCCTGACTAACGACTTGGGGGCGGTCATCGTCGGCGGTTGGTGGTCTATCGCGACCGGTATAAACGAGGCGATGAGTTGGATGCAAAAGGGGGTAGCGAACGTGCTGACGTGGGTTGAAACGACGTTTTACGGTGTAATCCGTGCGATTATCAAAGCGGTCGGCAACTTGTACAGTTATTTTACAGGTTCGGGTGTGCCGGAACTGTTGAAAAAAGTCGAGCAAAACCTAACCACAAATATCAATGTCGCCAACGCCGGAAACGCAAACTACGCGGCGGGTGTTGACCAACGCAAGCAGGCGTGGCAGGATTCGATTGACCAATCCGCTAGCCGGTCACTTGACCGGGTAGCCGACGTGAAAGCGAACGCACCGCAAACGACGGACCGTATCGAGGAACTAAAAACCGCAATCGCCGGGTTGCGAACCCCGAAACCAGCCCCGGAAGTCGCCGCGGCAAACGACAAGATACTCGACGCGCTGACTAACGCCAACGCCGGAACAACGTCCGCCGCCGTTACCGGTCAATCAGGCGGAAAAACAGGAACGTTTAACGCCTGCGAAATGGGGGCGGTAATGGGGAACACCATCGAGGACGGGCTAAAAGCACAGTTAAAAGCCGCGATTGTGGGGAACAATATCCTCGAACGAATCGCGGGTGAGTTAGAAAACGGGGGGTTCGCGTAACATTTTAGATTTTAGATTTATGATTTTAGATTTGGGTTAGGAATCCGGGTATTAAAACAAAATCTAAAATCTAAAATTCATTCGTGTACATTTGTGCGATTCGTGGCTGAAAAAAGTATAAGAAAAATTATGATAACATTTTACGAAGGCACTTACACCCGCCGCGTCGGGCGGCTAACGTCAGACATAACCATTGCCGCCGCCGCGGTAGTGGACAACGACGGCGAAATTTTCACCTACACGACGTTGAGTGAAGGCGAAATCACCGGAAACGGGACATTGACACCAAAATCAGAACAGTTATCACCGCGAAAACAAGATACGCAAGTTTCGCGTATCGAGGCACAAAGAAGAAACCAAAGAAAATTATAATGTTACCGCCAGCGTTGAAAAAACAAATCTTGAACCAGTTACAACAATCTGTGAAATGATTCAAAAAAGGTAATCAAATTCGTCACCAAGCGGACGTTTTTTTAATTTCATCTGTTTGTCAATAACGGAACATAACGCAAAACTTTTTTTGAGAAAATAATACAACAAAAATAAAAGCCCGCCGTCAATAAAAAGCAACCCAAACACAGCATAAATTTTAGTAGATAAGGCAATGTTTGTGATGTTATTGAAATCATATAAATAGTCCAAACCGCCAACGCAACACAGCCAACTAAATACAAGTACAAGTACACATAAAAAATTTGTGTACAATTTGTTTTATCAATATCAGGAGTTTTCATAATGGCAACCGAGACCCTTTCAATTAGTGTTAAATTGATTCTGGAAAAATTCGACCAAATACAGAAGACAATCGACAACATAGCCGCAAAGATTGAAACGGCAAGTGTTGGAATGGATAATTTTGCCAAAAATTCTATTGAAATGCAAGTGCAAACCGCACAGCAAGTACAAAATACGTTATCAAACGTTGAAAAACAGCAGTCGTCGATATTGCAAAAAATAAAAACTGCCCCCCTTTGGGAAGAAAGGGGGGGCTAACGGCTGCTTGCACAGTCCGTGTAGATATGAAAGTGTCATATAGCCCCAAAAACTAAAACTGTATGACCTCTACAATAGGCCGGGTAGGACTTGAACCCACGACCAAGAGATTATGAGTCTCCTGCTCTAACCAACTGAGCTACCGACCCTCGCTTTACAACTCTACTATTTTTACATATTTTTCGGTTTTGTCAAGGGATGCGTTTTTTTTCCCTTTTTTATTTGTGCGGTATCTTGTATTTTTGTTCATAACTGGGATAATTGTTGAGTGTTGGTTTGTAATTTTTGAACTTGCAAACCTTTTTCCTTTGTTTTTACTTTAACAAAATTTTCAATCTTTCAAGGAGACATTAACAGTGACAAAACGTTTATTTACTAGCGAAGCAGTTAGTATGGGACATCCTGATAAATTGGCAGACCAAATATCTGACGGCGTTCTCGACGCACTCATCAAAGGTGACCCGAAAAGCCGCGTGGCTTGTGAAACTATGGTTACTACCGGCTTGGCTATCATCGCCGGTGAGATTACAAGCAGCGCACATATCGACTATCAGAATGTTGTGCGGTCTGTCATCAAGTCTGTCGGTTATACCAACGACGAATGGGGAATTTCCGGCGATACTTGCGGTGTTATGGTTGCACTCGACAATCAGAGTACAGACATCGGACAAGGTGTTGACCGTGACGGTGCCGGCGATCAGGGACTTATGTTTGGTTACGCTTGTAACCATACTCCCGAACTTATGCCGTTGCCAATCGCACTCTCGCACCGCATTACAAACCGTCTTACCGAGTTCCGTTTCGCGAACAAAGTGGACTGGCTGCGTCCTGACAGCAAGAGTCAGGTTACGATAGAGTTCGACGGACATAAGCCGGTTCGTATTGATACCGTTGTCGTTTCGACGCAACACGCACCGTCAATTGACCAGAAGGGAATCGCCGATTACGTCATACCGGAAATCATCACCCCGTGTTTGCCCGCCGACATTGACCGTACCGGCATCAAGTACCACATCAACCCGACCGGACGATTCGTTATCGGCGGTCCTCACGGCGATTGCGGTTTGACCGGACGCAAGATTATTGTTGACACTTACGGCGGTTGGGCAAGTCACGGCGGCGGCGCGTTCAGCGGTAAAGACCCGACGAAGGTTGACCGTTCAGCGGCGTATATGGCGCGTTATGTCGCGAAAAACATTGTCGCCGCAGGGTTGGCTGAAAGTTGCGAGATTCAACTTGCTTACGCGATTGGTGTTGCGGAGCCGGTTAGTGTTTCGGTTGACACACGCGGTACGTCGCAGGTTGACGAGACAAAATTGGTGAAGGTTGTCCGCGAGTTGTTCCCGCTAACACCGAAAGGTATCATTGAGCATCTCGCGTTGCGTCGTCCGATTTTCCAGAAAACCGCTGCGGGCGGGCATTTTGGACGGAGTGACGCAGAGTTCACGTGGGAGAAAACAGACAAAGCGGCTGAACTCAAAAAGGCGTTTTAGTTGCGGCAAACTCACATCTCAAACGGGGGGATACAATGTTCCCAACGGTTACGGCACAATAAAATTTTATTGGTGTCCAGACCGTTGGTTGTATTCTTTCACCCCGTCGAGATGCTGTGAAGATGACCTGAAAATATAACAATCAGACCTTTTTATATTTACACTTATGACATATCCGGTTTCAAAAATTGATTGGGATTCCGCGTTTCTCGGTTATCCGATTGGCGCGATTGAATTGGCAGAATATGACGAGGGGAAGTTGCAGGCAACGCTTGACGCGTGTAAACCGCATTTCCGATTGGTTGTTATCAGTCTGCTCTCGAACGGACCAGACGAGTTGAATACGTCGAACGTACCGTGTATTTGTTACGACCGTAAGTTAGTTTTCAAGAAGCAAGTCGTGTCACCGGTTTCGCCTGTTGACCCGCGTATCAGGGCTTACGTTTCGCCGCTTTGTTCAAGTCAAATTGAGCAACTCGCGATTCTCTCTGGTACGTATTCGCGTTTCAAGAAAGACCCTGAATTGTCTGCTCATTACGAACGGTTATATTTGACGTGGATAAATCACGCTGTTCGCGGCGAGTTGGCGGACGCGGTTTGGACGTGGTATGAGGGACGTAAGATTTTCGGATTGATGACGTTGCGTGTCGCGAAACGGGTGAATCCGGCAACAAATGAAACACAGCGTGAGGTAAGAGTCGGAATGCTTTCTGTGCACGCGGAGAAACGGCATCAGGGAATCGGCGGTGCGTTGCTGGATGTCTGCGATTTTTGGAGCGAGTCACTCTCGATACCAACGGTCTCACTCTCGACGCAAGCGGACAACGCGGATATTTGTTCGTTGTGTAAACATAAGGGCTATCAGCAAGTGAACGAAGAAACGGTTTATCACTACTGGAGTCCGGGCTGGTCATACAATCCGCGCAGGGGCTGGATGTGGACGGAGTGTTGAGAGAGTGTAATTGGCGGTAACGTACTGCCGGTATAATTTTAGGCAACGAAAAAACAATTATGCCCGTAGAACCTTTTGGACGGTTGGACAACAACCCGGAAATCAGACAACGATTATTACCTTATTGTCGATTAAAAAGCGGCGATATTTGGAGTGATCCGGTTTGCGGTCATAAAGTCGGTGTTCTGGATGCCGCTAAAATTGATGATGTTCAAAAAGTATTCGGAGAAGAAAAAGCAACACTTGCCGTGCAAGACCCGCCTTACAATGTCGCTGTCGGAGCGGAAAATACGGATAATTTGTTCAAATGGAATTTGCAAGAATATATGGCGTGGTCAAAGCGATGGATCGAAAACAATCTCAAAATTCTTTCAACAGATGCGAGTATTTATATTTGGCTCGGAGCCGATCAGCGGGAACACTTTCAACCGCTCCCGGATTTTATGATAATGATGCGCGATTATGCTGAATTGGCTTCCCGTAGTTTTATTACGATGAGAAATCAGCGCGGTTACGGAACGCAGAAAAATTGGATGGCGGTTCGGCAGGAATGTTTGTACTACACAAAAGGAAATCCGATTTTTAATGTCGATGCAGAATATACGGACATTCCCAAAATTCTTCGCGGCTACTATAAAGATGTCAATGGACAAAAGACGGAAAATTTCGAGCGAAGCAAATCGGAAAATATTCGAGCCGGTAACGTTTGGGTTGATATCCAGCAGGTTTTTTACCGTTTGCAAGAAAACGTAACCGGTTGCTATGCGCAAAAACCGATGAAATCTATTGAACGAATCGTTAAGGCAAGTAGTCAAGAAGGGGATTTAATTACGGATTTTTTCGCCCATTCCGGTACAACGCTTCTTGTCGGTGAACTGTTCAAACGGCGAGTTTATACATTCGATATTGATCCGGTCTTTGCCGAATTGACCATACGTCGGCTTGAACATTTTCGTAAAACAGGTAAAACGGGTTTTCAATGTGTTAATCCTTTTCCTGAAATTGCGGATTTTGTGATCGAACGGAAACAAGAGGAACTGCCGAAGACTTTACAAAATATACAGTTCAAACATCAGGGCATTTCTAAAAACCACAATTTTAACCGCTGAGAAACGCAGAGATTTTATTTTGAAAATCTTTTGTAATAATTTATAATAGAATAAGTTACAAAAAAATACTCGTCAGCGTTAAAAAAGAGTTTTTAGAGATTCCCTGTTGTTTTTTATATCAGGTGGGGTACTTGTATATTTTTTTATTTGTGTGATAATTACTCGTTCATTCGGGGCGTGGCGCAGACTGGTTTAGCGTGTCTGACTGGGGGTCAGAAGGTCGCAGGTTCAAATCCTGTCGCCCCGACTTAAAGCCGTCTGTGTAACAATTGTTACGCAGACGTTTTTTTTACCAACATCCGACCTGTTAGGTTACGAATCTTTCTTCGCCCTTGTCTGAATGGACTGTTACGTCTCCCGCGTCTTCCAGACGACGTACCATATCAACGATTTCCTGTTGAACACGTTCTACTTCTGATGACCGCATCGGTCCCAAGTATTCCATTTCTTCACGCAACATTGCACCTGCGCGTTTCGACATTGACCGGAAAATTTTTTCCTTCAACTCCTCGCTTGCTCCCTTCAAAGCGATAGCCCACTGTGAACTCTCGACCACTTTGAGAATCTTGCCGATGTCCTGATCTGCAAGTTTGTTGATGTCTTCAAATACGAACATTAGCCGTCTGATTTCTTCTACCAAATCGGGGTCGTCTTGGGCTAGGTTTTCCATTATCGTTCGTCCGGTAGAACGGTCAATTACGTTCAACACTTCCGCCACCGCATCGACACCGCCCGCACGTTCCAGTTTCTGACTTACAACGTTCGCCATACGTGCTTCCAGTCCTTTTTCGACATCTTTGATGATGTCAGGATTAGTCTGTTGCATTGTTGCGATTCGCCGTATAACCGCTAGTTGACGTTCAGGTGACAGACCATTGATGATGTCCGCGCCTTGACTCGGTGTTACGTGAGAAACTATTAGTGCTATCGTTTGCGGGTGTTCGTCTTGGATAAATGTCAACAAATTTTCGCTGTCAACCTTTTGCAGAAAACCGAACGGAATCGCTTCGAGTGACTGCCTTACACCGTCAATCACCGCCGCACCGTCTGCCCCCAACGCCTGCTCCGCTAACTGCTGCGCGTTAATGAAACCGCCAACGCTGCCAGTAAACTTT
>JAITST010000181.1 GCA_031287585.1 Planctomycetaceae bacterium
CGGGTTTTTCTTCGTTCGCAAGAACTCCTCTTGGTGCTTAACGTGTTCGGGACTTGTTTTGCTACGAAATCGCTCTTTCGACAAGTTACTCAATAATATCATAAAGCAAAAAACAATAAATTTAGAGCATTACCATCACAGCAGCGCAATAATTTCTTCTACCAACTTCGCACGTGTTATTGATTCTGTGTCTATGATTACGTGAGCGGTGTTTTGGTAGAGAGGTGTTCTGGCGGTTAGGATTGTTTTGATTTCTTCCAATTGCGTTAGGTTTGTCAGATCTGGACGGCGGGTACTTGTTGTTTTGTCGGTTTGGATTCTTGCTAGTATTGTTTTTGGGTCGGCTGTTAGCCAGATTACTTCGCCTCGTTTTCGCATCAACGCTCTTGTGTTTTCACGTAAAATCGCGCCGCCGCCGGATGCTATTACCAATGCGTTACGGCGCGGCTGCAACAAGTCGGAGAATACTTTCTCTTCATAATCGCGGAATGTTTTTTCTCCGTCGTCACGGAAAATTTCCGCAATTGTTTTACCGGTTCGACTTTCTATTATCGGGTCACTGTCAACAAACGGCATCGACAGACGTTTTGCCAACGTACGTCCGATTGTTGTTTTTCCCGTTCCGCGATAGCCAATTAAAATTATTGAACGTTGCATAGTTTTTCATTCGGTAAGTTGTGTGTCGTTCATTGACAAGTATAGTGCGTGAGTACCCTTTTTTCCATAGCCGTTTGCTACCGCGCTGGCATATAATTGTTTTGCCAGATTTATTCCGGGTAACATTATGTTCATTTTTTCACATTCTTCTAACGTGATTTTTAAGTCTTTGAGAAAATGTTCAATCATAAAGCCGGGCTTGAAATCGTTCCAGACAATTCGTGGTGCTAAGTTTGATAACGACCAACTGCCTGCCGCGCCGAGTTGGACTGATGTTAGTACGTTTTCTATGTCCAATCCCGCTCGCGAGGTGTAAATCATCGCTTCGCACATTCCTATCATCGTTCCCGCTATCAACGTTTGGTTTACCATCTTCGCGTGTTGTCCGCTACCGCTTTCGCCGTGATAGACAATCGTTTTGCCCATCAGTTCAAAGTACGGCAATATCTTTTCGTAATGCTGTTTGTCGCCGCCAACCATTATTGACAACGCCGCGTTTTTCGCACCGATGTCACCGCCGCTAACTGGTGCGTCAAGATAGCCGATTCCGTGTTTCGCACAAAGAGCATATAGTTCACGTTCTAGCGACGGACTACTTGTCGCCATATCTATAATAACAGAACCGCGTTGTAATGTCGTCAGAAGTTCGTTGACAACTTGTTCAACTTCGTTCGGATAACCAACCATCAGGAAAATAATATCCGCTGCCTTACCCAACTCACCAACAGATTCGTACCACGCCGCTCCTTTCGCGAGCAACGGTAATGCCTTCTCTTTGGTACGGCTATAAATATTCAACGAACAACCGGATTCAATTAAGTGCGACACCATCGCCGCTCCCATTATGCCGGTACCAATCCAACCGATGTTATTCTTTTGCATTGTAAATGATTGACGTTTTGATGAAATTGTTAATATAAACTATGTACCCGTTAACGGTATATTGTACACGATTGAAAATTGTTTGTGTTGTGATTTAGCCATAACCAGAAATGTTGATATGGATTATAAACGTACTGAGTGACACTTGTCGTCAAGAAACAACTCAAATCCTTACCCCGTAAGAGGTTGAACAAAGTGTTATAATCAGCGGCGGTTCTTGTTGCCCCCTTGCGGGAGTCGGTCTTTTTGTGTACTTACCCCGTGCTGCCACACGGGGTTATCGAGATTCAGCCCCTACGGGGCAAGGATGTATAATCGTTGCATATAATGTCTCTAAAATTTTCAATAGTGTTTGATATTAAAAAAATTCAAAAACGCAACTTTTCATTCAATCTCCAACTTCCGTCTAAATTCATCGCCTTCTCTTCCTATTGATTCAGATGCCATTCTCGCTCTGCCGAATGCCCAACTTCTTAATCTGATTAGTTCTTCTTCCATCGTTTTTGACAACGGCACTGTTTCTTTTATCGCTTGTGCTAGTATTTCAGTTGTGAGCGACTTCTTTTCACTGAACGCGTCGAATAGCGACGAAATTACCGCTTCTTCCAGTTCCGCACCGCTAAAACCTTTACTAATTTCCGCTAACATATCCAAGTCAAACTCGTCTGGGTCCCATTGCCGTTTCGACAAGTGAATACGAATTATCTCGACACGTTCCCGCTTGTTCGGCAGGTCAATGAAGAAGATTTCGTCGAACCGCCCTTTTCGTAACAACTCCGGCGGCAAGTTTGAGATATTGTTTGCTGTCGCGATAACAAAAACCGGTGCGGTCTTTTCAGAGAGCCACGTTAGTAATGTTCCGAAAACACGTGCTGACGTACCGCCGTCACCGCTGCCGCCCGTTGTTCCAGACAACGCTTTGTCGATTTCGTCAATCCACAAAACCGCCGGCGCAACACTCTCCGCGATAGTGATTGCACTACGAACGTTCTCCTCACTCGAACCGACAAGCCCGCTGAACAGTCGTCCGATGTCGAACCTCAATAGCGGTTGCTCCCACATCGCCGATACCGCTTTCGCACAAAGACTTTTTCCGCAACCTTGAACGCCAAGCAATAACGCGCCGCGAGGAGCGGGCAGTCCGAACTTCACCGCTTCACTCGTAAACGCAATCGTTCGTTTCACAAGCCACTCCTTGAGATTTTCAAGACCAGCGACGTGAGCGATTGTTTCCTGTGTTTCGTAGTATTCCAGCAAACCACTCTTACGGATGATTTGTTGTTTTTCGCCGAAGATGAGTGAGATATCAGCGGCGTTGAGGTGTCCGTTGAGAACGAGCGTTTTCGCGAAAACGTTTTCTGCCTCTTTGAGCGTGAGACCGCGCGCGGCATTGAGGAGACGGTCGCGGTCGGCTTGCGGCAGATTGATTTTGATTCGCGGGTTGTCTTTCATATCGTCAGTGATACGGTCGAGCAGCCGCGAGAAATCGTCGGTTGTCGGCAACGCGAACTGCATAACCGTAACGTCCTTCGATAACTCGGCAGCGATTCGCGTTGTCGGTGCTACGATAACGAGCGTCTTGTATGAGTCGCGAAAGTGATGAGCAACGTCGCGTAATTTGCGGATGATTGTGAGGTTGTTACGGTTTTCTTCGGTAAAACGGTGGAAGTCTTTGAAGATATAGATGGCGGGTTGTTGGTGGTCGATTATAGTATCGAGGGCGGCGATGGGGTCGGATGTTTTGTTAGATTTACCGTGTTGCCGCGGACCTGCGATGTCACCGCGAACGATGCCGTCGGTCACTGTCCAGACGTAGAAATCCTTCTCCCGTTTTTTCGCGATTTCGAGTAAGATTTTTTCAACACGCTCTTCTTCCCACGTTTCGATGTAAACAATAGGGTAACGAGCGCGGATAAGCACGTCCAACTCATACTCCTGAGTTTTTTTATAATTTTTCTCCGGCGCGTCCGTTTTTTTTCCCGTCGCGTCTGGTTTGGTTTGGGTGATAGGTTTTAGAATTGGGGGGAGTTTGGATGGTTGGCTCATTGGGGTTTCCAAGTATGTTGGGGTGATAGACGGAAACGAGAAACGACAATTTTATTTTACTACGTAGTTTCTTATAATAAGATGTCAAAGTTCCCTCATAAAACGTTTTCACAAGAAACAACTCAAACGCAGAGACGGATATGTAAATCTGTCCCTACGTATGGAAGCGTAAAATGACGAATGTCTAAATCATGAATCACGGCGTTAGTCGAAATTTCCAGCCAAGACACTTATAATTTTTGTCGTCTCTGTCTTGCTGACAACATCCGTACCGCGCAGATTACGCCGGCGTTTTTTCGTCAGACGGTACGCGAGATGACTTGTTCCGCTGTGACGACATTTAACCTTACCGGTTCCCGTGACCGTAAAACGTTTCTTTGTGCCTTTGTGAGTTTTTTGTTTAGGCATTGTTGCACCAAAATCCTTATTCAATAATAATTGTTCACATACAGACAAAACGGTGTCCGTATTTCGCATACAATAACAAGAGTGAACATTCTAACCGAAAAACAACAAAATACAAGGGGGGCTGCCGCGTCCGTCAATTGGAAGGGTGGGTAAACTTTAGTGGGGGTTTGGTCTAATGTCTTTTTTCCATCCGTTTCCCTTTCACAGACAAGGAAGTCCCCATGTTTACTATCACCTCCCGTTCCGATACCGAAGCCCTGCTTCACGAAAAATTTCAAGCCCTTCTCTCCGAACTCGATACCGTTGGCGATAATGCAAGTTCCGGTCACGTCCTTTACAAGGAGCAGCAAAATTTTAAAAACAATAAGTTTACGAAACGACCTAAGTTTTACACACCCATCGTATGATTTTGAAATCTCCACCGCAAATTCCTTATATTCGCTACATCTCCCATCTATTTCTGGTTTTACCGATAATTTAGTAAATTTACGTAATGTTTTCCGCGCGTTGGAAATATTCTGTTTTTTATCTCTGACAATGACGAAAACCATTTTACACGCCAGTCGGGGGACTTGGCGGTTACTAATTTAACTCGTATC
>JAITST010000267.1 GCA_031287585.1 Planctomycetaceae bacterium
GATTCGACGAGAACTTTGAGAGCAGATAAGAGAGTTTGATATTTGGAAGAGTTCTTCTTTCTACCGCCGCCGGGTTTGCGGCAACGGTTCCCATCAACGGATTCAATACTTTGTAATTCCTGGATACCGTTACGAATAGATTGCCGATGAATACCGGTGCCATCGTGAACGGCAGAGATTCCGCCCCAACCGAGTTCATGACTTCGGCTGCCGCCCAAAGACGTTTTGTCCGCCCGTCAAAGAGCGGAGATATTGTCCACGTCGGCATTGTAGCATATTGCCAATTTGCAAACAAGACCAGTTTTTGGACGATTTATTGTTTTACGGATGCTTATTTGCGTCCCCATCATTCCGTTTTATCTATTCCGTACCGTTTGATTTTCCTATCCAGCGTTGTTCTTTCGATTCCCAGATTTTTTGCCACCAGACTTTTGTTCCACTGGAAGTATTCTAACGTTTTCGTTATATGGTGTTTTTCTATTTCTTCCAGTGATATAGGGTCGAATACGCTTATGCTTGCGGGTGATATATCGTATTGCTGGATACTGGAACCGCTTGTTGTGTTCAGGTTTGTCAACAGCAAGTCGTCTTGTTGGATGTATGGTCCGGTACTTAACACTACCGCTCTTTCTACCACGTTTTTCAACTCGCGGATGTTTCCAGGCCACGCATAGTTTAGCAACGTGTCCATCGCTTCCGACGTGAAGCCCTCATACTTTCTTCCAGTCTCTTTTGAAAACTTATCAAGAAAATAGTTTGCCAATATCGGAATGTCTTCATGACGTTTCCGCAACGGCGGCACTATTATTTCCAGCACTCTTAATCGGAAAAACAAGTCGTGCCTGAATCTGCCGTCCGCTACCTCACGTTCCAAATCACGGTTCGTCGCCGCTATTACTCTCGCGTCAACTGTAATCGGCGTATTACCGCCAACACGTTCAAACGGATGTCCTTCCAGTACCCGCAGAAACTTCGCCTGCAACGCCTGACTCATTTCGCCGATTTCGTCAAGGAACAACGTACCGCCGTTCGCCGCCTCAAACTTTCCAATCTTCCGTTCTGTCGCGCCAGTGAACGACCCCTTCTCGTGTCCGAATAACTCACTTGCCAGCAAACTTTCCGAAATCGCCGCGCAATTCAAACATACCAGCGGCTTCGTCCGCCGATTGCTCGCCAGATGCACCGCACGCGCAACCAATTCCTTACCGCTGCCGCTCTCACCGCGTATGAGCAACGTCGCCTTACCTTCTGCCGCCCGCGAAATCATGTGTCCAATCAACTTCATCGGCGGGCTAATCCCGATAATTTCCGTCTCAATTTTCAACATCTCACGTAACGTTGAATTTTCAGACTGTACCTTATTCAAGTTGTCCGCCAACTCCTTCTGCCTGTGAACGTGATTGAGCGCGACGGCAACTGTATCCGCAACCGCGAGCGAATAATCAAGGTCGCCGAGTTCGAGAGTGTTTTCTGTCGCCGAATAAAGATGTATCAAACCGAGAATCTGATTCTGATTCCGAATCGGCGCGGCAAGGGTGTTGTTCAACGAACCGCCCTCACTGAACTGACCGCGTGTCACCGGCAATCTCGGCGAATTAACTTTTTGGTCGCCGGATTTAATCTGTTCGGTAGCAAGTACCGCCTCACATCGTTCAATTACCGTACTAACAAGCGGTCCCGAAATCGGTTGATACACCGAATCGTTCACCGTTACACTGGCAACCAGACGAATATCGGATGCCTGATGAGTACTGCTACTGCTTTGGCTGTACGGGAACAACCACAATCCCGCCGCACTCGCTCCCGTTGCTTCGAGCAACCCTTCCAATACAATCTTCGCGACCTGTTCGATTTCCTCCGCCCTGCCGAGACTGAACGCGAGTTGGCAAAGTTCCTGACTGCCGAAACCGTTTCGCGTTGTTCGCGGTTTTACACTTTTCTCCCGTTCTTGAGTCACCTTTGTAACAAACGACGATATGCCGGAAGTATGTATAACCGTTGAATGATGCTCTTCTTCGCTTGGTCTGGGCAGGTCTTCGCCGCTAACACCGAACACACCGGTACCACTGCCGCGTAACGAAGTGGCTGTATCACTTTCGATGGCGTTAGGATTTTCTGCATCGACGTTTGTGTCTGCCTGAAGCGGGTCGCCGCAACCGAACAGTAAAACAGAATGTCCTATCTGTAACCGGCAACCCGGATACAAACGGGAACGCATCGAATGGATAACACGGTCGTCAACCGCCGTACCGTTTCGACTGCCTTTATCTTCAATACACCATTCACCATTTTCGTAAAAAATAGAGGCGTGGTTACGGCTACAACGGTCATCGTGGAGCGGAATAGTATTCTCCGGCGAACGTCCGATAGACGTGACAACGTCGTTTGAAAGCGGATAAAATCCCTTTTGTTCACCGGCTTGGATTAAAACCAAAAACGCCGAATCAGGTTGTATTAAACTTGGCATAATGTTGAAATAAAAAGTAATGACAAAATCGCGGACTTCGGCAACACACTAGACATTACGAAAAAATACGATAAAATCTCTCGGTGTTGCTGTTCTAAACTAGTAACACATAATTTAACCGATTTTGAAATTTTTGGCAATACCAATAATGTCCAATCCAACCGAATTTCCCAACCGTCATAAAACATCACTCACCCGCGAAGGAATGTTGTTCCTTATCATCGTTGTCGTCACATTTCTTGGTGCGGCTATACGTGAGGTCAACCTGATGCTGTTGATGGCGGCATTACTTTTGTGCGTTTTTGTGATTGCGTGGCGGCTTGGTTGCCGGACTATTGCCGGTATTGACGCTACCCGCATTTTTTCGTCCCGTTGTTACGCGGGTGAGATATTTGTTGTTGCTGTTGAACTTGAAAATAGACGGGAAACGCTGCCCGCGTGGGCGATCGTGGTTGAAGATTCGTTACAGTTTGTTGACGTTACCAATAACACGTCACCGAAAATCTCCGATAAACATTCGTTACGTCCGGCGGTTTACTTTGAATTTGTACCCGCGAACTCGAAACGCAGAAAAACTTACGCGGGCATTTTGCCGCGCCGTGGACGTTACCGGCTTGGGCGGATGACAATCTCGACAAAATTTCCGTGCGGATTTTTAAGGTTGCGGCGTGAAGTTGGTGACAGCGGCAAGTCCGTAACGCTTACGGTTCTGCCGCGAATCGGAAAAATCAGTTCGCGGTTGCTCGTTCGTGCGTATGCGGCAAACGAGGCGCGAAAGCACGCTCGTTTCCGTTCGAGCCGAATTGGTGGTGAGTTTCTCGGATTACGGCGGTGGCAGAGTGGTGATTCGGTGCGGTGGATTCATTGGCGTGCGTCGGCGAAGCATAGGAAGATTGTTGTGCGTAAGTTCGAGCAGCAGCGAACGCACGACGCGACAGTGATTCTTGATTTGTTCCAAACGGTTGAGCCGCATATGAGACAGTTGGAATGTATCGAACTTGCGGTAAGTTTCACGGCGACATTGTTGACCGAGTTGACGCGGTTGGGTGTTGCGAATTTGTCGCTAGTTTTTTACAATTTGTTTGAACAGGAGATAGAAGTGCTAAACGGTGCGCCGAACACGATACTGTTGGAGCAAATGTTAGAAAAACTGGCGGTAATTGAGCCGACGACAAACGACACGCTGCCCGCACTGTTCAACGCATTATTAATGCGCCGTTCAGCGCAAAGCGGTGAAATTTTTATGGTAACAGCAAAACCGTTAGAAGTAACAAGCACGGAGCGTCTGAATGAGTTGAAAGAGGACAGCCGTTTCAGACAGTTGCTCGGACGAGTACGGGTAATCGATACATCGGCGAATGACTTGGGAGAGGTGTTTTCGTGTGAGTAAGCCGGAAACGATTGAAAATTGTTGGTGGTATATCAAGTAGATGTTGACAAAGAGCCTCTCTCTCGTAGGGGTAGGGATGTATAAAAGCGACGTATTGCTCTTTCAGGGTATCGTCAAGAAGTTTGTTTTAGCCATTAACCGAAGTGAAGTTATTGTGTAATTGGCAGTGTGACAAGTGTATCTTAATATCTTGTTGTCAAAAAAGGAATGGTAGAAATTAAAAAAAATTTTTTCTCCCCCCCTTTGTATTATTTGTGAATTGTTGTGGTATAATCGTTTCTACGCTTGCGATTTGTAAAGTTTGCGCAGGTTTGCTGTTTTTACTCTTCTTTCTTTTTTTCAGAACGGAGCAACTTATGTTTTTTCGGTTTCCTTATTTGAACTTGGTTTGTTTGTATCTTTGTTGCTTATTGTTTGTTTGCAACGTACTTGCTCAGGATGCTGTGTCACCGGCGAAGAATGATGATGTTGTTGTTCGGGAACGGACGTTGTACGTTCCTTTTGAGAAATTGAAGGGGGCTTTTGAGGGTGAAGGGAAAGGCGTGTTTTTGCCTTATGATGAATTTCGTAAACTCTGGGATGCCGCGCATCCCGCCGCCGAACCGGTGAAGCCGGACGCACCGCCTGTTAAGGTTGCTATTGTTGAGACTGATAGTAGTGCTAAGGTTGTTGGTGACTTGGTTGAGGTTGAAGCGGTTGTTCGGTTCGAGATTTTGGCAACTGGTTGGCATCAGTTGCCGTTGCGTTTGAATGGCGCGGCGATTATTGATGCTTCTATTGATGGAAAACCGGCTCGGATTTTGGGTGGTCTGCAAGACGAGAACGGCTATCGGTTGCTCGTTGAACGGAAAAAAGGCGAAGCAACTAACGGTGAACTTAAATTACGTTACGCTTGTTCGATTGTTAAAACACCCGGTCGTAACGCGGTTTCTTTTGCTGTTCCGCAAGCACCCGTCAGCCGTTGGGAGATGGTTGTTGCCGAGAGCGGCGTGAAGATTGACTTCGAGCCGATGATTGCCGCCAGCGAAGTTCCACAAACTGACACGGCTAAAAAAGAAACCCGTTACCGCGCATTTGTCGGTTCCGCGTCTACCGTACAAATCGCGTGGACTCCGAAATCCGAAGGAGCAACGAATCAGGAAACTTTGGCTAGCGCGAATTTGTTACAACAGGTCACGCTTGATGATGGTGTAGTACGCAGCCGTGTTGGTGTTGAGTATTCGATTCGGCGTTCACAAATGGAAAAGTTGTCTATCGAAATTCCTGCCGACCAGAAAGTTGTCGCGTTGGTCAATGACAATGTTCGCAAGTGGACAGTCGAAAAACCGTCGGACAATAATAACAATAACGGCAACGCTGACGGCGAAACTGGTAAACAAAATACACAGATAATCAACATCGAACTGTTTGAACCCGCGAAGACGCAACAGAATCTTACACTGGAATTAGAAAGATTTTTGGATAGCAGCGGCGAGAGAGCGTCGGTTACTATCCCTTGTGTTAAACCGCTCGGCATTAGCGGTTTTCAGGGAACGATTGGGCTAGTCGCGTCGCAGGAATTGGTTTGCGAAGTGAAACGCAATTCCGGTTTGTTGCAAATCGACCCGAATGAGTTACCAAACGGTTTGAAGAACGACAAAACTACGTTCGCTTTTCGGATGGCGGCGGTGAACTACGAACTCGAATTAACATACGAAAAGGTTAAGCCGTTAATCAGCGCGACACCGCTAGTCAATGTTACAATAACGCAATCGAATCTCACCCTTGAAATCGCCGCGGTGTATAACATTGAAAAGGCGGGCGTATTCCAGTTTCAGATGAATGTTCCCGACGGATTCAATGTTACCCGTATCACTCCAATAACAACGCAGGCAATCCGACCAGTTCAAGTAGAAGGGCATCAGTTGTCCGAGAGCAAGTTGCCGCCGACCGCAAACGAAACGAAGTGGAAACTGCTCACGGTGAATTTGTCGCGGCAGGCAATCGGCAAAATTGGTTTCGTTATACACCTGTCGAAAAATCTAAACGACGAAAATTTACGTCGTCCGACTGACAAGAGTGTTGACTTCACGATACCGGTTCCGCGTCTTGACGTTGACGGAATCGAACGTGTTGAAGGTTTGTTACAATTCCACGCTGACAAGGCGTTTCGTATAACTCCGCTTACCGCGAACGGTTTACAAACTGTTCCCGCTGACCAACCTCAGCCGACATTTGACGCGATTCCCAAACGCGGCGGCGCGATGTTGTCTTATGTTTTCGGACGCGAACCAGCGGAGTTAGCGGTGCAGGTTTTGCGGCGTACACCACAGGTTACGATTCGGCAACTGCTAGCGGTTCAGGTTGACGACGGCGTTGCGCGTTTCACTGATACGATAAACTACGAGGTACTTTATAGCGGCGTGAAGTCGTTGCGGATTGACGTTCCGAAAACGATTAGTTCGCAGTTACGGAATCGAACGGCGGAGGTTCGTGATACTATTATGCAGCCGCAGCCGGATGATGTCGCGGACGATTACGAAGCGTGGAATTTTGCGCGCGAGGGCGAGTTAATCAATAACGGCTCATTTCAATTGCAATGGGAAACGCCGCTTGCTCAGTTGCAAGACGGGAAGAGCGTAACGATTACGATACCGCGTTTTGTGCCGCATGGTGTTTTCCGCTCGTGGGGACAGATTTTGTTAGCAAAGGCGGAGACGGTTGATATTGGCGCGTCGGACGAAACGTTGCAAGGTTTACGTCAGATTGACCCGCAACACGACGTTAATGAAGGTGAACGGCTGGTAAACGCGGCGTTCGGATTTGAGTTTCACGATGAGTGGAAGTTGGAGGTGACGGCAACGCGATACGAGCCGCAGGATGTGAAGCGGGTGAGTATCGAGCGAGGTTTGTTGCGAAGTGTTGTTACAAGGTCGGGAGCGGTTTCGGTGCAAGCGTTGTTCAGGATTCGGAGTGTGAAACAACGTTTGGTATTCGTGTTACCGAAAGGTGCGGCACTCGATACAGACCCGCGAATCGACGGGCGACCAGCGACATTGGAGACCGACGCGGCGGGTCATTTTTTAGTTCCGTTAGTAGAAACAAAACCGGATACGCCGTTCTTACTTGAAATTCGTTACACGCAAAAACCGGAACAGGCAACGGTAACACGCGGCATTAAATTTGTCGAACGTTTTCCGATACCGCAGTTTCCCGATGAACCGGCGGTGCAACATTTGTACATCGCGGCGTACTTACCGAACGAGTATTCGTTACTAAACTACGGAGGTCAGTGGTCGCGGGCTTTTTTGAACGATTACGAATCGTCGGTCTTGCATTTGGCGGCGGCTGGCGGCGCGGTTTACAACAATCCGACGGATAACGAACTCTTTCAAGAGTTGTCAAACGGGGTAGCGATGAGCGAGTTCTCGATAGATGGCAATGCTTACGTTTTCTCGGCAGTTCAACCGTCGCCAACGATTGCGGACGAATTGAAGATAACGGCGGCAAAGACATCAGCACTGCGGTTCGTTTTCGCGCTGCCGGTAATTGCAATAGCGTTGTTGCTAATACGTTCGACGTGGACAAAGCGGGTAGTAGTTGCGTTGATAGTAGCGGTATGTTTCGTAGTCAGTGCGTTATTCATACCGACGTTATCAGTAATAGCGTTACCGAGCGTGATACCGGTAACGTTTTGTGCAATCGCGGCATGGATAGCGATTTCGCTGCTGAAAACGGGTTCGCAACTGCGTAGTAATTTTGTCAAGTATTGGACACGGAAGAAAGAGGCGAAACTGGTTGAAGCCGTGAACGAAGCACCAGCGGAATGAGCGGATTTATTTTAGATTTTAGATTTATGATTTTAGATTTTGAAATCATACAATCTATAATCTAAACCAGCACTTTCCAAAAATTCACGTTGGTAAATGGGTGTTAGGATGACATTTTTTTCTCAGTTACTTGGAAATTGCAGTATTTTGATTTAGGTCGAAAATTATTACCCCTACAAATTTATTATGACAGAAGACGAACTAAAAAAACGGATGAAACAATTTGCGTTACGGATAATCAATATGGTAGATTCAATGCCAAATACGTTGTCCGCAAGGACAATATCGAATCAGATAATTCGTTCAGGAACATCGGTGGGAGCCAATTATCGAGCCGCCTGCCGTGGGCGGTCACGACCAGATTTCATTTCATAGTTAGGTATTGTCCTTGAAGAAGTTGATGAGTGTTGCTATTGGCTCGAACTCATCATAGATTCCGGCATACACAAAAAGGAGTTAATCGAACCGCTTTATAATGAAGCAAATGAATTAACAGCAATAGTTGCTTCATCAATTAAAACCGCTAGAAAAAATTAGTGACTCAATTTGTATTTTTTGATTTCATTTTTACTGAAATCAAAAAATACTTACCAATATAACAAAATCATTCATTCCCAATCTAAAATCTCAAATCTAAAATCTAAAATTACCATGACACTAAAACTAACTACCCTAACCACATTACTCCTCCTCACATCCTTCGCATTTTCAGAAGATGTTGCGGTTGAGTTGTTTGTTCCCCGTGATGATATGGCTGCTGTTATGGAGGCGGCTGCTGGTCGGGTCTTGTTAGAGCGGGGTGAGTATGAAAAACTGCTTTTGGAGGCAGGTAAAGTTACTAGCGATGCGCCGTCTTCGCCTGTCGATTTTGTTTTGTTGAGTTGTGATGTTCGTACTGAAATCGTTAGCGGCGAAGCACATATTACCGCTGTTTATGATTGGGACATCCTGACCGATAAAACTGTCGCGGTTCCGTTGGTATTGGGTTCGCTTGCTATATTGTCCGCGACTGTTGACGATAAACCCGCCCGCATTGGTTACGACGTACCCGTTACGCTCAACGATACTCCGGCACAACAGATACAACAGGCACAGCCGCAAGTTTATATCGCACCTCAAACTACTCATACCCTTTTCCTCAACGGTCGCGGACAGCGTCATCTTGTCCTTGAAATGACTTCGCCGCTCTTTGTCAATTCTGTCCGTCAGGAATTACACTACCAACTCCCGCTTGCTCCAAAGACTGTCGAACGTTTACTCGTTTCCGGCGATGTTGAGTTGCGCAGCGGTGCTACCGTTATCGCTCGCAACGTCGCGGGCGAAGGGCTTTCACGTAAAACATCGTTTGAACTCGTTCCGTTAGGTAACAAACGTGACTTGGTTCTCACGCTCAACAGTCATCGCGACAAAACAACCCGCTCGATTCTCACCCGCAGCACTCAAACCGCGACCGTTTCCGAATACGACGAAAAACTCAGCGCGGCGTTTTCGGTCAACGTGATTCATCAAGGTATCGAACAACTCGAATTTCTCATTCCCAACGGCTTTGAAATTGACTCAGCGAAGTCGCCGCTAATGTTGCGGTGGAGCGTTCGCGAGGACGCTGGTAACAAAATTCTCGACATCATCTTTCGCGAATCAATTACCGGAATCGTCAACGTCGAACTATCCGCAATCCGAGAGTTTGACGCAACCGAAACCGACTGGCGTTTTCCGTTCTTCGTACCGCTCAACGTAACCGCCGACTCGTCTGTTCTCAAACTGCAAGTTGACTCACGTCTCTCGGTTCGTTCGCTTAACAATAACTATCTGATTCCACTAACAAACGTAACGGCAATCGCGGCGGCGAACAACGCCAATCCCAATTCCGCCGGGCAATCGAAGCACTATCGCAATGTTGCGTCGTTCTACGCGCCGCGTCCGATACAGACATCGTTTGCACCAATCACCGCGAAGTTTGAACGTCCGAAGGCAACGTTTGAAACGTCAACAAAAACTGTTCTCACGGTCAAACAAGAATCATTATCAGCCGTTTGTAATTTCATCATCACGCCGCAAATTGAAAACGTTTACTCGTTGCAGATTCAAATTCCGCAGCACTGGAAGGTTGCAAAGGTTTTCATTTTCGGAAACCCAATACCGTTTGAAGTCAAAGGCGGAATAGTTCATATCCTGTTGCCGCAAGGGTTGCCGGTCGGTCAAAATTCGGAAATCTTTCTAACGTTAAACGGCGAAGCACCCGGCTGGTTCGGCGATTGGCAGGAACAAAAATTTTCGATGCCGAACGCGCGTGTTCTCGGTGCGTCACGCGAAACCGGAATAGTTGTCATCGCGACAGACAGCGACCTCGCGTTGACTGTCGAAACCGACGAACAAATCGTCCCGCTCGACAAACAGGATTCACACGCCTACCCACAAGAAGCAATTGCGTTTGGAGGTTTGTTCACTGAGCAACCGTATAAATGCGGCTTAACAATCACTCGCCGCACACCGCGTATGACCGCCCGAACGTTCGCGTTTTACCGTTTCGCTCCGAACCTGCTCAACGCATTCTACGAACTCCATTACAATGTTCACGAAGCGAACACAAAAACGCTCGCATTCCTCTTGCCCGATTCAACACCGGAAAACGTTACAATAACCGGATTCAATTCTACACCAACTAATTATAACGCTATCCCTTCCAACTCATTCAACTTTATCAAAGAATCAACATCGAAGTTAGTAGAAGTTGACGGCAAAAAATATCGACGTTGGGAAGCACTGCTTGCGGAACCGAGTAACGGTTCGTTGCGGCTCATAGTGAACTTTCAACAGTCGATTAAGGACAAAGAAACGGGTCTCGAATTGCCGCGTGTTGTTGCGGAAAATGTTGCGTGGCAGTCGGAACTAATCGCGATTGAGGGACACGAAGAGTTGGATGTCGCGGTACAGTCGGAACGTGAATTGAAACTTGCGGACGTTGGCGAATTAAGTCCGGCACGTTACGAAACGGGGCGGCGGTTGCTCGGAGTTTACGGCGGTCTCGCGGCGAACGAGCCGCTGCGTGTCGCGGTAAAACAGAATCCGGCGTTGCAGTTGACACCGTCGATTATCCGTTTGGCATCAAGTGCAGTTATGTTGACAAACGATGGTAAGACTATCAACAAAACGGTTTATCATTTGAAAACACGCGGAACGTATATTCGTGTTGAGTTACCTCGCGTCAACGGAATCCCCGACGGGCTTTGGACGGCAACGCTTAATGGTGAAGTTGTGAGACCGCAACTTGCGTCTGTTGGATTACCATTAGGCAGGAATAATTTCCGATATAGAATATCAACTGAACAAATACAAAAAATAAAAAGTATTCTGATAGATTTGAGTTCTAGCAGTAACAAGTCAAGTGGTGAAAATACGGAACACGTTCTTGAAATTGTTTGGGAATCGAACGACAGTAGTGAAATAGTATTACCAGTCATTGCCGTTCAGGTAAAATCGGATACGTCCGAGCGCGACTGGAAAATCGTACCAGTGCTTGCGGTGAGGTGGCACGTGAGTGCGCCGGACGGTTTCAAGCCGATAATAACTTCGCAGAAAACAAAAATGCCGTCACCGTTGTTGTTGCGGTTGGCTCAAAGTTATATCAATTGTTATAACGAGGGCAGTTTCAATCTGAACTTTGGTCGTAGTCCGCGTGGAGTGAGCCGTGGAAATTACGCGCATTCGCTTCATGCACCGCCAGCGACAGCCGAGTCATTGGAAAAAACTGATGATGCAAGCGGCAAACAACAATGGGGGATGGAATATGGATACCAGTCGGCAACAGATAGTGAGACAGACGCACCTAGAGGTTCGGTTTATTATTCAATGAGAGAGACAGATAAAAGAAGCGGCAGACCGGGTTATATTGCTCAGACAAGTACACCTTTGAATTTAGGCATGACAGTTGACGAAAAAAAACAATCCCTCAAAGTTTATCCAATAGAAGACCTTGTTATACCTGAAAACGCTGATGAAAAAGGTAAAGGGCTGCAAAGCAGTCAAAGTGGTTTCGATGAGACTTCATATAACGGAAGTTACCGTCTCGGTGTTCCGACGTTTGTGGTGCAAGACAACTGGAACGCTACTTATCGTCCGTTCAAATCTGTACAGCCGGTTCGTGTTGATTATCAGCAGCGCGTTGTAACTAACGATTTTTCGCAGGGGGCAGTTGAAGCGATTGGAATTAGCGGTGTTTCGCGGCTTACGGTTCGGCTTGTTGACCAGCGTTTGATTTCAATCGTTGCGGCGTTAGTTTGGCTCGTCGTGCTGATTGTCGGAGTGCTGATTTCTAATTGGTCGGCACGCTGCAAGTACCGATACTTGCTATTCGCTTACGTAATCGGAACGCTCGCGGTTATCGTCCCAACGTTAGAACATTACGCGGCGATTGGCGATAACGTTGTTCACGCGGCGTTACTGTTGACATTGTTTTACTGTGTTGTTGGTATCTGCAAAAGGTTTGGTAAATTTATCAAACGTAGGTTTACCGCAAACGTTTCAAACGCAACGCCGCCAGTTCAAACGGCAGACGCGGCGGTGACTGCGGTTTTATTATTCGTAATTGTTCTAACGATGACAAACAACGTAATCGCGGACGAACCGGCAGAAAAGCCGCTCAACTTGCCGAAGGACGCGGTTGTTGTGTTCTACGATGTCGCGGACTTGCCGGAGTCATTCATACCGGCGGGCGAACTACCGAAGGCACTGATTGACCCGAAAGAAAACGCGAAACAAAAATTGTTAGTACCGTATTCGCGATATGTAGAATTATGGAACAAAGCAAATGGTACAGACGCGATACACCGTGTCTCACCGCTCGATGTCAATCCGTCGATATTCCCGCCGCGCGACGAAAAATCGCCGCCATACTCAATAACGAACGCAACATTCAACGCGGCACTTGACGCGGTTGACGAGTTAAGCGTTACCGGTTCGTTCGATATTGAAACGCCAACCGGAAAGACGGTAGTTGTAAACTTACCGATACTAGGCGGCGTGTTGCGAAAGATGACTGTTGACGGCAAACCGGCGAAGTTGACGTTAGACGAGAAACAGAACGGCGCGAACGGTTTTAACGCGGGCGGTTTGTTCTTGCTCGCGTTAGAAGGTAACGTTGATAAAAACGTTGATAAAAATACTGACAACAAAACAGAGACGGCAAAAGTTGTACGAAAAATTGAATTTGAAGCGGTGTTTCGCGTATCGCGTCAAGGCGGCTGGCGGCTCGTGAGCGGCGTGTTGCCGAAATTGCCCGTTCAGGAAGTTGTGTTAAAACTAACTGACCCGCAAACCGAACTCCGTTGCGGCGGCGTTCTAGGTCGTCAGAAGTGGGACAGTAACGTGTTACCAAACGTGAGCGGCGATACTCCTGTAACAACGAATAACGTTGCCCGAACGTCGCTCGGCGACAACGGACGTTTTCAATGGTCGTGGCGGTCGCAAGTTACCGAAGCGGATATAGACCATTCGTTGACCGCTAATTCCGAACTACGTTGGAACGTACAGGAAAACGCGACGACGCTCTCGTGGGACGCAGTGTTCGCGTTCGGTCGCGGGAAACAGGAAACGGTGCGGTTGCGGGTGCCGAACGATTACTCGGTATTGTCGTTGACGGGCGATAACGTTCGCGGTTGGGAAGTTACGGAATCGAACAAGGAGACGTTTGTTGATGTTGAGTTGTTGAGTGCGGCAGCGGAAACGGAAAAGATTCACGTAGAGTTGTTCAAGAAGGACGACGAAGTTGACGGGAACAAAAAAATCGACGCGCCGAATGTCAGTGTTGTTGGTGCGGCGATGCACAGGGGCAGACTGCAAATTGCCCGCAGTGTGTTATACACCGTTCGCGCGACCGAACTCGCGAATCTCTCGCCAACCGAACTGGCAAACGACCACGTTGTAACAGTACCGGACGGCGGAACGCATATCGGCGCAATTTACAAACTCGGTCTGTTCACAAGTCCGCTCTCGGTAACGCCGTTTCAGGCGTATCGTTTCTCGGCGGAAGATTACAAGTTGACGTTGAATGTTGAGCGTGTGAAGCACGGTATTGAACGTTATATGATGAACAATGTTTACACCGTTGGACAACGGGAGATAAAGATGATATGCCGTCTGACGAGCGTAATCGGTAACTCGGTTCAAACGTTGACGCTGCGTGTTCCGGCGAGTGTAAGAGTTGACATGCTTACGTCTGCTTTTCAGATGGAATATTCGCAACACAAGAACGCGGACGGCAGTATTGATTTGTTCGTAATCTTTCCAAACGGTTTCAATACTGTTAGCGGAGATAATAACGATAAGTTAGTATTGAACGCAACGATGCTGGTTTCACCGGACGCGATAATGAACAACGATAACAGCAAGGCGAGAGCGAGTGGAGTGAAGTTGCCGGTAGTTGTTGTGCTTGACGCGAAAAACGCGGAACAACAATTTGCGTTACAGACGTACCCCGCGTTTGATATTGAACTGCGGGACTTGAATGGTTTTATAAATGATGCCGTGCTTGGAATAACGGCACTGGCGAAACCTGCCGGTGATTCGATGTTGCGGCGAGTATTGAGCGCGGCAGCAAGTGACGCGGTCAAAATTTCCGCAATACTTGCCCTTACTCCGCGTTCGCCGAAGATAACCGCTGAGTCAGTTACGAACGTTAAACTCAGCGGACGCAGTATCGAAGAAACGTTGTTATTGAGTTACGATATTCAAAACGCGGGCGTGCGGACTATTCGTTTTACGTTGCCCGAAACGCAGAAGGACGCGCGTATCGACGCACCGCTTTTGCGGCGTAAAATTGTCGGTACGAAGGACGCGGACGGGCGGATTCCGATTACGCTCGAACTGCACGACGAAGTGATGGGCGAGTTTCGCGTGTTGATTCAGGGCGATAGATTGCTCTTGCCCGGTCAGCGGTATCGGGCATCAGTTCCGGTGTTGACAAATGTTGAATCGCGGCGGCAGTTCGTTGTATTGGAAAACTCCGGCGGACAAGACGAGATGGTTGTTGACACGTCGGAATTACGCGGTATGCGAAAATTGTCGCGGCAACAACAGGAATGGCGAACGTTGGAAAAGATTCTAGGTGCGGGTGCGACAGAGGCGTACATTGTTGTTGACAATAACGAACAACCGTCGTTGACTTTTGAGATGTTACAGCGTCAAACGGTGAAAATGTCAGGAGCAACAATTGGTTTGTCGGAGACAAGATTTGTCGTCGGTGAGAACGGCGATTATCGCGCGGAACAGATTTATCGTATTGATAACAAGTCGGAACAGTATCTCGATTTGATGTTGCCCGAAGGTGCAGAACTATGGGTAATCCGGCTGCTGGACGCGGGGCAGTGGGCAACACGTGAATTGCAAACAAACGGCGGCAGCGCGGCGGCGGTAAATGATACGCCGCTCAAACCAACACTGATGGAAACAAGTGCGATTACGAAGTGGCAAAAGATAAGCGAACAAGAAGCGGCAGCACGCCGTGACAGATTCGTCCGTGTGCCGCTGGTGAAGACGGAAGTGGGCAATCTCGATGACATAATCCGAATCGTGTATGCTGGCTCGTTGGGCAAGTTAGGTTTACTCAACGAAAGCAAGTTGCCGTTCTTGAAAGTACGAAATGTACCGGTAGAACTATCAATGGTAAAACTATACTTACCTGAAAACAACCGCTACCAATTTGACGGCACAATGACACCAATCGACAGCACGCTCTACAATTCGTCGCTGGGAACTTATGAACGAAAGGTAGAATCAAAACTGGAAGACGTACTACAAAGAGGAAACCAATTCGAAAAACAACGTGCGTACACAAACAAAAAAGGTATGTTGCAACAACAATCACAATCGCAATCCGCTCCGCTTGAACGAGGAGTAGTAAATCATCAACCAGTACCGCAGCAAGTTCAGCAACCAAGAAGCGGTCAAATGCAAGGTATGGAGCAAAACGTGACACCACATAGTCCTTTTCAAGCAAATCAACCGGTCGTTAGAAGCGAAATAATTAGCAGTTCGCCAAGTATGGAAGCCGAAGGACAACGAGATACACTAAGTCTGTCCAACTCTGTCCAAATGCAAAACGTTTATTCAAGCCAACAAAACGCCCGTGCAAAAAACAGTATGGCGGAAGTTAATGAGAAAGTAAAGACAAAAGACAGCGTCGTACTAGAGAAATCTGTTGAAGGAACTTTAATTCCTAGCAACAGTAGTTTATCATCTGACTTATCAAAACGTTCCAGCAGTTATCGCGGCGGTAAAATACCAGAGAGCGGGATGAGTGGTGGTATAATAAGTAACACAGTAGTTGAGCAAGAACAACTACAACAACCAGTTCCGCCGCCAGTTATCCCATCCCAGTCCCAGTCTAGTTTTTTCAGAAGTGACGCAAGTGGTAGTGGAGGAGCAATATACGCCGGAAGAGAAGCAATCCGTGATGAAGAACACACCAGCGGAGGAGCAATAAACAGTGAAGCATACAGCAGTGGAGGAGCAACATACATAGGCGAAACAATAATAAACGGTAAAATGCCAACACGCGGCGGCGGAGCAATCGCTCCAATCAACAATTTTAACGACGCGAAAAGTACAACTCAATCGCTTATTCAACGTTTCGTAAGTCTGGACATAGACATCCCCTACGAAGGAAAACTGTACCAGTTCAAATCACCGCAAGAAACAGAACAGTTATCATTCAGGACAATAAATATCGACAACCTAAAAAGAACAGAAGCACTGGCAATCTTACTAGTGATAGTAGCAGTAATAACAACAGTAAGGTTAATCACAAGAAAACGCAAATCCCAACCCCGTAAGGGGTTGAACAAAGTATTATGATCAGCGGTATTTTTTGTTGCCCCCCTTACGGGGCACAATAGTATCTACAGAAATATTTCGGCGAAATTTGCTAGGCGTGTCCGCAAATTGTCAATCTGGGTCAAGTCATTATTGATTGAATCCAAAAAATCCAATATCCTTAAGAATACGAATAAGCCCGACAGCAATGTCCCCGCAGTCGGCGGTTTTCCGCGTTTTTGCGACTTCCCGCTCAAGCGAACCAATATCTGCTTTAACTCCTTTGCCTCCCCACTCTCGTCGCGCTGCAAACTCCAAACCACCGAACAAACCATCGACCCACCAACAAGCGTTTCAGAATTGCCAAGCCGCTCTCTTGCTGCCAGTGTTCGATCTCCTGCCCGCCGCTCTTGAGCAACTTAAAATAACTCTCGATCCGCCAGCGGTAATAATACCATAACGCGATCGTTGCTGCCGAAACGTCGAAGACATTCGACAGTAAATACCAAAGCGCCAACTCCTTTCGCGTCTTCGGATCAATCACTTTCGCAATCACCAACCGCAATGTCAACGGTGCGCCCGGAACCGAAAAACGTTTGTCTTTCACGTTACGCCGGGCAGGGCGGGACAATGTGACGCTCGTTTCAAAAATATGCTGCTCCGCCAGTTTCCCCTTGAAGTCAATGATACGGCTGTTCACATACTTGTGTTCCTGATCCGCAAACACCTTGATATCCCGTATCAAAACGCTTTGTCCTTGCCAATCGACACGGCGGTCATCGTCAACACGAACGAGGAACAGCGTTTCAGCATCGTGCCACTGACGAAAATAAAAAACGCTGTCGGCTTCACGGTCAATGATAGCGACCGGTGTCCCGCCAAGACACATCGGCGGTGTCGCTTGCATCATCGGCAGCACTTGATCGAGGTGATTCGTTCCCGACTCTGGTGCTTTGTCCATCGTACTCAAAAAGCCGACAGCGTTTTTAAGATTGGCTTGAACCATTGCAATCGGCGAACCGTTATCGGCGTTGACCGCAAGTTGATCTGTGAAGTCGTAACCACGGCTGTCTTTCAGGCAATCGTTGATGCTGTCGGCTTTGGACACATGATTTTTATAATAGACTTGTTCGGAAACGTGAGAATAAAAAAAATGGGCGTTTTGGTTAAGTAAAATGTCCCGTATTTTCCAACAATTCCAACGACTCGTTTTAGTTTCCGAACAAGTCTATTATAGATTTTGTTTTAATACCCCAAATCATAAATCTAAAATCCTTTTCTTTCTTCGTGGTAAAAAAACTATTACAATGGATTCCCCACTAATTTTTACACCCCATCATCTCTTTGATGGTACTTACCTCCTCTTGTAAATTCTGCCAATATAGGGTATAGTGGTTGATTGTGCCTTCGGGATTTTGACGGTTTGTTATTGTTTATTTGGCTTAATTTGATTTGCTATGTTTGGTAAATTTTTCGAGTTTTGGTTTGGCTTATTGCGTAACAATCTGGTTGGTTTGATTCAGGTTGTTAGTGCTTTGTTGCTTGTCGTTATTTTTACCGTTGCCATTTATTCTTATGTTCGTACCGCCAGGGAGCGGACAGAGCGTCGTAACGCTATTCCTAAAGTTACTGAGGAAGACCGTGACCGTGATGGTTATTGGTTTGAACGCGCTCGGAACGAGTTTATCGCTATACAGTCCAAAAAAATTCCTGACGCAAAGAAAGTTGAGTTGTTACAGGAATCACTCGCGGTTTTGACCCGTCAGGCATCTGAAATTACCAGCCCGTATGTCAAAGCACGTGCGCTTATGGAAATCGCGCTCGCTCAGACCTCCTGCGATCTTGACCTCAATATCTACGCAACTATCAAAGGTATCACTGGTGCGCCTACCATTATCGCCTTGCGTTGCCGCGTGTTGGGGTCGATGGCTTTGATGTTTATGCGTCTTGGCAATGTTGCCGCGGCACAGAGTATCATTGACGAGTACCTCCAAGTCACATACGAAAATGATATGCGGCTTGATTCCGATGAAAATATTGACGCATTTGTGAACGTGGTAACTGCAACGGCATCTTCCGGTGCCATTGGTCGTTCGTCGTTACAACGTCTGTTCCAACGTATCGAAACAACGACCCGCCGTATCTCCGACGAATCGCTGCAATCACGTTCGAGGCGTATCATCGCGTCGCAACAAGCGCGTGTCGGTTTGAAATGGGACGCTATCGCAACTGCGGAAACTATTTCGTTACCAGTTGAGCAGTCTCGCGCGTTCCAGTTGATAATCGCCTCTATCGCGCGTCCTGTTAAAACGCCCGAACTCAAAGAACAAACCATTGAGCCGCTTCCCACGAGCGGTATTTGGAAACCTGTCACAAATCCAAATGAGACGCGGCAGTGTATTGAGGCGGTGTTTCGCAGCATCGCGAAGCATCCAGATGTTCAAGTTCAATTGCAGGTGTTGCAGAATATGGCATCGTCACGGCTTATGTGCGACGTGGAAATTTATCCGTTGTTTGAAGATGAGTTCGAGGTGACTGACATTTTCGACGCTAGCGTAAAAGGGCAAGTGAGAACATTGTTGAAGGAACCCAATTCCCCGACGATACGTGCAGCGCGTGGTTTGAAACGGTTACAAGATTCCGGCGTTATAACGTTTGATACTGCGGCTGACGACTGGAATTCGTCGGAGGAAACGATGGTTGACGTGCCGATTGTGCCTGTTGACGTAAAGACAATACAAAGTGCGTCGATACGTCAGGAGGTTCGTTTACATATTTCAACCGCGCAGGCATTGATGACGTTCGGAAATCGGCAGGACGCTCGCGATGTGTTAGCGAAGGCGTTTCAGGAAGTTGTTCAGCAGGAAAATTTGTACTACCGCTTGAATCATTTACAAAGTATTGGTGCGTTGCAAGTCAACGCGGGTGACCTTGATGCTGCACGGATAACGCTTACCAACGCTCGTGACGTGTACAAGGAATACACGAGTAACAAGTCGTCGCAGGGAATGACGGTAACGGAATCATTACCGGTTGAGATTGCGACGGCGCAGATTCGGTCGCGGTTGTTAGACGATGCGGTGGCGACGACTCAATTGTTGTCGCAGCAGGAAACGCGGAACGGTTTGTTAGTTCAAGTTATACGCGAACGTTTGCGGACGGAACGTTGGAAACAGGCGAGGGAGGTAATCGCGTTGTTGCAAAACTATCCGCATACGGCGGAGTTGCAGCGTATTGCAAACAGCGAGGGTAATGCTCCGGCGGATGTTAGCGACCCTACACGGACGATTTTTAACTTGACGCGGAACGAAGAATACGCATCGGCGGCGGCAGTACTTCCGCTCGTTAGCGATGTTGCGGAACGTCAACGTTTGCGTATGCAGATCATTCGCGGAATGGCTGATGCGGGACGCGGTTATTTAGGACGCGACACGGAATCATTGAGTGTCCGGTTGCAGATGTTAAACAGTTCGCTCGCTCTCGCGCGTGAACAAGAGGACGCGTTTGAGCGTGCGAATGCGATTGAGACGGTTGTCGAGTTGTTCGCGCCGGGCAGGGTTGTGCAGAAATTGTATGACATTATGAGTGCGGCAATCGTTGAAGTTGAGGAGATTGTTGGTAAAGAAAACGGGACGAATCCGCAAACGGCGGAGATGTTGTCGCGGCTTGCGTGGACGCGGCTGATGCTTGTGCCGGAGGAACGGCAGTCAGGAACGTGGCCTATATTGACTGAAGAGAATGATAGTCAAACGATAGCAGATATAACACGTTTGTTAGACCGTGCGATTGCGTCATTACCGGAAAACGCTGAACGCACTCTGGCAGCGACGACATACGTGCGGGCGATTCATAGTTACGGACAAATTGGGCAAACGAAATTAGCGGAGCAGTTGATAGATAAGATATTGCCGCAAATTCGTGAGTTGCAGGACAAAGAGCAAGCGATAACGTTACTCCGTCAGTTGGCGTTAGCTGCGTTAAAAATTGGTAAAACCAGGCAAGGGTTTGCGATATTCACCGAAGCATTGGATACGGTTTCGCAAGTAAACGTAGGTACGGAACTGGCACCGCAGAACTTGACTGTGCTTGGATTGCGGGTACGGGAAAGAGTGATGGAAGACATAATTCGTGAAATGTTACGGCTAAAATTAGTTGATACCGCGTTTGAAACAACAACCAGAATAACGGAAAGTGTAGTGAGAGATCGCCTGTTGAGAATGATAACATACCAAGCAATCTACACAAACCGCCTTCCGCTAGCAAACGAAGCAGTGCTAAAAATAACAAGCCAATCGTTAAGAAACGACTGTCTGCGCGATGTAAATTACGCGACAAGGAATCCGCGAATCTATGAGAAACATTAGCGGCGAATAATTATTCGCCTACCCCGTATAACATACTTTTACCGTGAAGAGTCACCAATTTTCAATCGCGTTCGATAAATTTTAATCAAATCCAAAATACAAAAGGAGTCTCAAATGAAACTACTTGCTATCAATGGCAGTCCGCGAAAAGACTGGAACACCGCACAACTTTTGCAAAAGGTTGTTGAAGGCGCGGCATCGTGCGGTGCGGAAATGGAACTTGTGCATCTTGTTGACTTAACATTCAGCGGTTGCGTTAGTTGTTTTGGTTGTAAACGAATTGGCGGTGTATCTTACGGTCGCTGTGCCATCCGCGATGAACTAACCCCATTACTTCAAAAAGCACACGAAGCCGATTTTTTGGTACTCGGGACACCATTTTATTTCAGTACAGAAACGGCACAAATGCGGGCGTTTCAGGAGCGGCTGTGGTTTCAGTATTATCTGTATTCCAAAATCAAAGACCCGTTATCGCCGCGAAAGAAGGCGACGGCATTGATTTACACGATGAACATTCACGAGGTAGATATGGAAGAGTATGGCAAGACAAATATAGTCAAACGGGCAAAGATGATAATGGAACGCCTGTTCGCCCCGTGTGAAGTGCTGCTGTCGTGCAACACGAAACAGTTCAATAACTACGACAACTACGAAACCGACATTTTTGACGTATCCGAGAAACTAAAACGTCACGAAGAAATTTTCCCGAAAGAGTTGGAGCAAGCGTACCAATTAGGTATGAAGTTGGTGCGGTAGTTATACCTGTCGTGATTGAAAATTGCGTAGTCCCGATAGGGACGATATGTTGGTAGAAAATATGCTTACAAGAATATAAGTCCTGTAGAGATGAAATGTCGGTTACAACGGTCATCACCGACATATCGTCCCTACGGGACTGAATTTTTTACCATTCGTTTTCTACCGATATTCCGTCCCTAACGGGACTATGATTAGCCATCTTCAAAGAGATGCCCCCAATAACCGTAGCATAAATCCCAGTGTAAGAAGTTGTCATTTGGTGTGTAAGATTCGCTTGTACTTACCCATTTATTTTTATTCACATCAAAAACATATTTTTTGTCATTATGCTAATTTTTAAGATAAACGCAGGTCTTGGAAACCAGATGTTTCAATATGCCGCGGGACGTGCGTTGTCGTTACGCTACGGTTGTGAGTTTCGTATTGATACACGTGAAGTTGGAAAGACGCATCCCGGTATCGGAATCAAGGCATTTAATATCACCGCAAAAGACAAACAAGTCATAGCACCATATCCATGGTTTTTACCAACAACACGACATAGAAGGTGTGGATATCATAGTAAGTACATATATCCGTCTGATTGGATAAAACTCGATTAGAGGATGAGTTAAAAATGTAGAGACGTTGTATGCAACGTTTCTACATTTTTCAATCGTGTTTGGTATATGACGCGCCGCCTTCATTCAACCACAAAGAACATTGTTCACTTTGCTAACATCGCGGGGGCGATTTTTATTGGGGTACGGGTTACATCGAACGCGAAACGTCCATCGGATGATTGTAGGCGGACTGCAATGTAGAAGGGTGTTAAATCTTTTGTTGTGATTTGCCACCAGTATTCGCCGCTGTTTTCTATCTCGCGTACTATCGGCTCCCACGGACCTTCGTATGTACTACCTCGTAGAATGTCAACTCGTGTTGTTGCGGTTGGGAATGCGTTTGTTACAATCCACTGCACAAATATCTTCGCTTTGCCGTCTTCGTTTTGCATACTAATTTTCGAGATACGCCCCGGTAATTGCGGCTGTTTCGCTACCGGCTGCGGCGGTTGTGATTGCGGTGACGTTGTTGAAACGTTATCGGTAACAGATTTCGCGGTATAAGGCGGCATTGATTTTTTCTCCGGCTCAAATACCAACTTCGCATCATCAGAAGAATCGTTCGATGGTTCACGTTTGTCAAACAGTTGGTCAACATCTTTGATGAGTGATTCAAGCGACGGCAACTGACCTTGCGGTTGTGTTTGTGGTTGAACTTGACTGTGCGGTTGCGTGTTGACGTTCGTATTCGATTGTATCGTTGGTTGCGTTCGTACTGGTTTCGGAATGAGCGGAACTAGCAACGGTTTCGACACTGTTACACGTTTACTGTTACTGGTATTTGCCAGACCAACTGTCTCGTTTTCGCTAACATTTTCACTATCGTTATTATCATTGGTAACAGTTTCAACGTCACGTAATGTCTGACGTTCTTTCTTCGTTGTATCGCGAACTGGTTTCGGCGGGGTAACTGTTGATGGTGCTTGCGGCGTTTGCGCGTATTGCGATTGCGTGTCACGTCCGAGAGCATACTTGCCGACTAGCACGTGTAATTGCGGAGTTATAGTTGTACCACGCGGCTGAACTTTACCGGACGCGGAAGTTGTACGGAACGAAAACCAGTATTCACCGTCGGTTGGCGCGACAAATTTTACGTTCGTCTCGTCTGGTCTGAAACGATTGAAGACCTGCCACGTTCGCCCGTTATCACGCGAAAAGAGTAACTCAACAACGCGAATCGGATCGTCGGACTGCGGCTGAATCTGAAACGGAATCCCAAAACTGCGGCTTACAGAGTGAAACGGTTTTGACGACTGACTGAACACAAGCCCGCAAAAAATCACCGTCAAAATTAATGTTGTTGACAACAATCGCATATAATCACCGTTGTTGGATACTGTTAAGTTGATTGGAAAAAATGGAATGTACTTCGTATCGTCACTTGTATTTTTCACATTTTACATTAAAACACAAATTGCGGGACTTGCCGATTGCAACAAAAAACGGAATAATAGTGACGTGTAAAACGGTATCATCTCAATACCGTTCGGACTATCGTTTCATTTACCATCGCCAATTATCAAAACACACTATGTTCACACTAATCCCTTTTACCGCAAAACTTGATAACGTTTCTACCAAACAAAAACCTAAAACTGTTCACGACAATAAGGACACAATTGAGGCAGTTACACAAATTGTAGCGGTATCAGTAGTGTTGCTGATTATTGCTTTAGTTGGATATTTGTTCTTATCAAAACTACGACGAATATCGTTACAAAAGGAACACAGCGAACCCGATTTACTACAATTCTTTCGTGAAATGAAATCTGAAGGTGTTCTCGACGGCGACGAATTCCGAATTATCAGTGACCGCCTGGACAGTAGTCAGCCGTCCAAGCGTGACGAAAAGATAGAGACTGGATGACACCAACACTGATATTCGGAAACGTTATCAGTGTTGGGCGTTCACTACAAACGGTAATATTGATTAAGTTTTAGTTGTCAGTTTGTGCAGTAAAGTTTTTGGTTATATTTACATAATGAGTAAGTTTATAAATATACTCTAAAAACCAATTGCTAAAACCGACAACTTGCTTTATAGTTTGAGTAAAATAGGTAATTTTACTCAATGTGAATTTGTAGGAAAAACGTTAATTCGTCTGAAAAGTCAAGACTTTTTGTAAAGGAACAGCGTACAAACACGCGGGCAGTTGTTAATGATTGATAATGATGTACAATGATAGTTTACATTATTGAATTATTAACACCGCCTGTGTTGAGGTTGTGAATCGTCTTTGGCAAGGAATGCCGTGAGACTAATGAAGACCAACATGGAAGAATGCGGTCTGGTGACTTTTGTACCAATGCCTGTTGAAGTTTCGTTCAACGAACATAGCAGCAAGCAAAGCGGAGTAGTTATACAAAACGCAAAGCGAGCCGACTGGCTGTGGTCACCTCAATCACTCGTTATTTTTAGCGTATCACATTGATATTCATTTAGGTCAACCGGCATTATTGAAAGGGATAGTTATGTCCTCTGGGCAAGATAACAACTCTGATGGTCGAAATGGTGCAAACGGCAAAAAGACGTACTGTTCGTTCTGTCATAAAAGTTTTCGCGACGTGGGTCCGCTAGTCGAAGGACCTGACGATGTTTACATTTGCGGCGAGTGTATTGACCTCTGTCAGTCGATTCTGTCGCAGGAAAAACGGCGGCGTGACGCAAACGGTAAGACGATAAAACGTGTGCCGGCTCCACGTGAGATTTTTGCAAAACTCAGCGAACATGTTGTCGGGCAAGACTACGCGAAGAAAGTTTTGTCGGTCGCGGTTCATAACCATTACAAACGTCTGTTGCACAACAGTTCCACAAATAACAGTGTCATAATCGACAAGTCAAACGTTCTCCTCATCGGACCAACTGGTTCCGGTAAAACGTTGCTTGCTCAAACGTTGGCGAAGATTCTCGACGTACCGTTTGCGATTGGCGACGCGACAACGTTGACAGAAGCGGGTTACGTAGGAGAGGATGTCGAGAACTTGGTTCTCAAACTTTTGCACGCGGCAGACTTTGACGTTGAACTGGCACAACGCGGAATTATCTATATTGACGAGATTGACAAAATCGGTAAAACGTCGCAGAACGTTTCAATAACACGCGATGTTTCCGGTGAAGGTGTACAACAATCGCTGCTGAAGATGTTGGAAGGAACAGTTGCCAACGTCCCGCCGCAGGGCGGACGTAAACACCCTGAACAACAGTACATTCAAGTTGACACGACAAACATTTTGTTCATCTGCGGCGGAACGTTCGTCGGACTAGAAGACATCATCAGTCATCGGCTCGGAAAGAAATCGTTAGGTTTCAATCAAACGATACAGATTTCACAAGAGAGACAAGACAACGTACTGGAAAGTGTAACAGCCGACGACATCCAACAGTTCGGCTTAATACCGGAATTGATTGGACGTTTACCGATTTTCTCGCCGCTGGCGCAGTTGGACGAAGAAGCACTGGTGCGCGTGTTGACGGAACCAAAAAACGCACTGGTAAATCAGTACAAACAATTGTTCAGTATGGAAGACGCGAGCATTCAGTTTGCGCCAAACGCGCTGTCGGCGATAGCGAAAAAAGCACTAGACAAAAAAACCGGCGCACGTGGTTTGAGAGCGATAATGGAGAACGTGATGCTGGATATAATGTACGACTTACCCGGCTTACCAGCGGGTAGAGAGTACAAAGTGACAGAAGAAGTAATAAACGAAAAAGCACCAATCCGCCACTACGAACCAGACAGCATTGAACCAATCTCAAAAAGTGCGTAGCGGGCGGTAAGTGGTTCGTTGGTATTTGTGGAGTCCCATTTCGGTTTCGGGTTGACTGTGTCAGAATGAATTTGTTTTACCGAACGCGGTTGTAATTTTCAACCGTGTTCGGTATAGTTAGTTGGCTGCTTAACGAAAACTAAAAACTCACTTCAAATGTCTCACCTCAACCATCTAATCAGATATACTTGTATCGTTCTGCTGTTGTTCACCGCCGCCTGTTCACGTAAGCAGCCCGACATCACACTCTACACTTGTGAAACGTTACAAGACCCGATGAAGGTTCACGCGAACGAATTTACGCAGATGACATCCCGCAAAATAGAAGTTATCTCAATTCGCGGTAGTGACGAAACCGCCGGCGAGAACAATTCAACCTCAAAACGTAAAAAGAAAAAACGCAAAAAGAAAAAGGACGAAGAGATAGTTCCCGAAGACATCTGGGAACAAAACACTGTCGCAGGTTTACCGCGTAAACCGATAACCGCGCCGGACATAATTCAAAATCAATCGCAAACTGTTTTACCACCGTCGTTTTTCGGTAAGGTCAATCCGTCAATCCAGAAGGCAATCGAAAGTTTTACTGGTATGAGCGAACATTCACTCGGCGACATCTGGGTAACAGATTCAAATCGTCAGACAGAGGAATTGCAGAAGCAAGGGTTGGCATTCAAAGAAGGTGTAATAGGTTACCTGATGCCGGTATTATTAGTACGCGGCGGCAACCCCAAACGCATATTCGCAATCGAAGACATCTTCGCGGAAAATATACGAATCGGAATCCTACGCCCCGATTGCGGCGGTTTAGGCGAAGTCGGTGAGAGCGTTGTACAGTGGTGGGAACAAATGTTACTAACAAACAACGTACGAGCGGAAACATTTGAAGTTCTAACATATCCGACAGAGAACAACTTGGTAGCGGCGTTGGTGTATAACGAAGTTGACGTAATAATAGCGTGGGACGCTTACGGTTTACGTTACCAAAAATTCTTCAATACAATACCGTTACTCGGTTTAGAACAAGAACGCCTGACAGTACCAATCAGATTCATACAACTAAGCAGCATGAGCGACTATCAGGTACCAGAAAAAATCTATCAAACAATCCACTCACTACAAGGAAACAAAATCCTAAAACATTTCGGAATAAGAGTAAATTGAACGTTTTCCCACGCACCGTCCGTCGGTTAAAACCGACGGCAATGAATAACAAATAACATTGCCGTCGGCTTCAGCCAACGGAGACTACTGCGTTTACGAGAAAATTTCAATCGTGTCCGGTTAGGTACAATAGTCAGACAAATGCCGCGACCATCAAAAATCATCCGTAGCCGCTTTCTCTTCTGTGTCAACTTCCAATACACTTGCACCGCCTTCCTCGTTCACCTTTGCCATCAGTTCTTTCCTTAACTGTTCGGTGAAGTCTGGATTATCTATCATATACTGACGAACTTTTTCGCGTCCTTGTGCGATTTGTTGGTCGCCACTCTTGAACCACGCGCCCGATTTTGTCACCAATTTATGCGCGAGTGCCAAATCAAGTATGTCGCCCTCCGCACTTATCCCGCATTTTTTACCCTTAACAAGCATATCAAACTCCGCCGAACGAAACGGTGGCGCGACCTTGTTCTTCGCAACCTTCACCTTCACCCGCTGCCCAATAATATCCTCACCATCCTTAACTTGTCCGACACGCCGCACGTCTAATCGTTGCGACGCGAAAAACTTCAGCGCACGTCCGCCCGGTGTCGTTTCCGGCGAACCATAACCGACCATACCAATTTTGTCACGAATTTGATTGATGAAAACAACCGCAGTCTTACACTTTGAAATCAGTGCCGTCAGTTTTCTCAACGACTGACTCATAAGCCGCGCGACCAAACCGACATGCTGGTCTCCGATTTCGCCGCTCAATTCTTTTTCCGGAACGAGTGCCGCGACCGAATCAATGACAATCAAGTCAATCGCGTTTGAATGCAACAATAACTCAGCAATTTGCAGTGCTTCTTCACCACTACCGGGTTGGCTAACGAGCAAACTTTCGAGGTCAACTCCAAGTTTCTTAGCCCAACTCGGGTCAAATGCGTGTTCAGCATCGATGAATGCCGCAATGCCGCCCGCCTTCTGGCAACTAGCGACAACATGCAGCGTGAGCGTGGTCTTACCGCTGGATTCTGGACCGAAAATCTCAATAACGCGCCCGTGTGGAATACCGCAACCGCCAAGTGCCATGTCGAGCGACAAACTACCGGTAGAAATACCGGAAAGTGACGGTGCACTGTCCATACTGAGAGGCATTATCGCTCCCTGACCAAAACTTTTTTCAATCTGAGCAACCGCGTTCCGCAACTGCGGATTCGCACTATACATCGCTTCTAGTTTATCGACTTTCGATTTAGATTTACCACTTTCCTTACGTTCGCTCTGCACTTTTTTAGGCATTGAAATACTCCTTTATTAAGGTTAAAGTTGAAGACGTAACCAAACACCGATACTCGGCGAATAGTTACAAGACTGAAATACTGTATCACATCCCATTCAAAAATTCAACTAGGGCGAAAGGGAAGCCGAAAAAATGGCTTGATGTTGGGTGTGTAAACTTTAGTGGGGGATTGGTATAATGTCTTTTTTCTCTCCATTTCCCTTTTACAGACAAGGAAGTCACATGTTTACTATCACCTCCCGTTCCGATACCGAAGCCCTGCTTCTCGAAAAATTTCAAGCCCTTCTCTCCGAACTCGATACCGTTGGCGATAACGC
>JAITST010000296.1 GCA_031287585.1 Planctomycetaceae bacterium
GAGAAAACTGTTGAGTTGGTAAAGTTTGTTGGTGTTCGTTTCGGCGGCGATAAAGTTCGGTTGCATCGTATTGTCATTGAAAAATAAGGTTGATAAAATTAAAAACTACTTCGTTATAGCAAAGAGTCAAAATTGAAACAAGTTATTAGAGATGCCCTAATGACGGTAATTTTGAACTTGGCGGTTTGAAAGAAAAAGACGGACTGCCGCCCGGCACGTATAAAGTTCATTTGATTGGCGAAGTGCCGGTCGATGGAACTGATAGGGCTACTCCGCTTTTTGCCGGAAAATACAATACCCCAGAAACTTCTGGTATTGTTATCGAAGTCAAAAAAGGAGAAACGAACAAGTTTGAAATCGTCGTCGAAAAACCGTAATTCCAGTACGTCAAATTTGGAGCAAACATTTGTGTTTGCCCTTTTGAAAACAAATTATTTGAACCGCGAATCGCGTCACGATTACGCCGTGACGTGATATAAACGCCGATCGCAAAATCGTTTTTTAGTGTTTGAAATCTTTGGACGAACAATTGACAAAAATACTGGTCTGAAACACGGGTGTTGTATTGACAAGGGATGATGTCATTGATATAATCTGCTGTACGCAGTATGCTGTTTTTGAAACGGTTATAATTGTTCATTCGTCAACATTCACTCTTCAACAAGGATTTTTTATGTCTAACAGTTACTTGATTGGCATTGATTGCGGTTCAACTATGATTAAAGCGGCGTTGCTGGATTGTGACGGTCGCGAGATTGGAGTTGCGGGACGTAAGATTGATATTGTCCATCCTATGCCGGGTTGGACGGAGAATAATATGAACGCACTTTGGGACAACGTTTGTGCCGTTGTTTCCGAAGTATTGAAAACGTCCGCGATCAACCCCCATGATGTCGCTTGCGTTACTTGTACTGGTCACGGGAACGGTTTGTTTCTCGCGGACGCAAACGGTAATCCAGTTCGGGCGGGAATCGGTTCGTCCGACTCCCGCGCAAGACGTTACATCGAACAGTGGACAAGTGACAATGTTCTCGACAAACTTCGTCCGAAAACTATGCAAGCGATTTGGGCGGCACAACCGAATGCGTTGTTGCGTTGGCTTATCGACAACGAACCGGAAACTATCAAACGGACAACATACCTGTTTATGGTCAAAGACTACATACGTTTCCGTTTGACTGGTGAAGCGTATATGGAGTTGTCCGATATGTCGGCGACAAGTTTGATTGATGTTGGTACGGGCGAGTACGACGATTCGATTCTTGACGCATGGGGATTGCTCGATACAAAACGTATTATGCCGCCGCTTCGGCGTTCGCACGACATCTGCGGGAAGATAACGGCAGACGCGGCGAAACGAACCGGTTTGTGCGAAGGGACTCCGGTCGCGGGCGGTATGTTTGACATTGACGCATGCGGACTTGCGGTTGGTATGACAGACGAAACACGGTTTTGTGTTGTCGCGGGAACGTGGGGAAATAATCAGTACATCTCGAAAACGCCAGTCATCAGCCCAAACGTTTTTATGACAACGCGATATTCAATCGACGGTTACTATCTGATGCTTGAAGGAAGCGCAACGTCGGCGGGCAACATTGATTGGTTTATGAATCAATTCTATATCGGTGAACAAGACGGTAAGCAATCTGACGACACGAACAAGTTGTTCTCACAACTCGAAGCCGAGATACTCGCAACGAAGCCGGAGGAAAACGGAATTTTGTTCCTGCCGTTCTTGTACGGCGGACCGGTTGACCTCGACGCGAAGGGAACGTTAATCGGTTTGGAGATTCGGCATACACGCGGCGATATGATGCGAGCGGTGCTGGAAGGAATCGTATTCGGGCATCGTTGGCACGCACAACGGTTATTCAGTTTTCGTGATAAACCGTCAACGATTCGTCTCACTGGCGGCGGACGCAAGAGTGAACATTGGTCGCGTCTTTTCGCGGACGTGTTCCAGATACCGGTAGAAATTCCGCACGGTACGGAACTCGGGTGTCTCGGCGCGGCAATATGCGGAGCGGTCGCGGTAGGTATTTACGATAGTTACGAACAAGCGTGCAACAAGATGGTAGTAATAGACAAAACATACCAGCCGCGTCCTGAATTGGGTGACATTTACGAGCGAAAGTTCAATCGGTATATGGAGTTGTTAGAAACGTTACAACCGGCGTGGGGAAAGTTATTTGGCGGGTAGTGTTATCGCTCGCTCCGTTGAGTAAAACCGGCGTGATTATACGTAATCAAAATTTAATCATTCAAACTTGCTTATCGTTTAATTTACAGTTTGAGTAATCACCATTTAACCATTTAAAGGAGTCTCATTATGTTTAACTTACGTTTTATCTGTCTTACGTTAATCACATTCGCGGCAACCGTCGTCCTCGCGAACGATGCGGATATGATTTTTCTCATTGGTAAACCCGACGCTCGCGCCGCGGAGTTTGGATTGGTTAAGGAAGGTTACGCTGCTTACGCGGAACGGTTTCCTAACGATGTCGATTATACTGTTGGTAAAAGTACCGACCGCGATTGGTCGTTTGTCCATCCCGCCCAAATGGACACTTGGGCTAACGGTGAGAAGACACATCCGTTTACGATTCACTTCAAACTCGACAACAAACCGAGCGCGTCACTCTATCTTTTGATCGGTAACGTCGGAACGTTGCCAGACAAAGAGTCGGACATAGTCGTTACTGTCAACGGTAACAAACTTCCGTCTCAGTTGGTTAAAACAAACGTCAACAACGAACTTGTTTTCACGCCGCGCAACTCCGCGAAATCCGTTACTCAAATTCTCGAATTACCCGCCGAAAACTTTGTCATCGGCGATAACACAATTGTCATCACTCTCGACAAAAAAAGTTGGATACTATATGACTACGTTGCGTTGCGCACCAAAAACGAACCGCTCGCAATTGTCGCACCGCCCGCGCCGGACTTGCTCAAAGCAATGCGAGCAGGCGTGATGGCTGGTGTTGACAAAGTTGTATTCACAGTCAGACGCGACGGAGTTGACGGACATTGGTACGCAAACTTTGGTTACTACGCCGACGACACAGACCGTCTCCCGCATCGAACCGGCGGTAAACTTTGCGTTCTTGATTTGAACACGAAAGAAATCACAACGTTAATCGACGAACCCGACGGTTCCGTTCGCGACCCGCAAATTCACTACGACGGCAACAAGATGCTGGTCTCGTGGCGACCGAGCGGAACAAAGTTTTTCCATCTGTGGGAAATGAATATTGACGGCAGCGATAAACGGCAACTAACGTTCGATGAGTTCGACGACATCGAACCAACATACTTGCCCGATGGCGGCATCGTTTTTGTTTCAACACGAACGAAACGCTGGGTGCAATGTTGGTTGACGCAAGTCGCGACACTTCACCGTTGCGACGCTGACGGCAAAAATATACGCGAAATTTCCGCGAATATGGAACAGGACAATACGCCTTGGGTTCTGCCAAACGGACAGTTGTTATACACGCGGTGGGAATATGTTGACCGTTCGCAGGTTCACTTTCATCACCTTTGGATAATGAATCCCGACGGCACGCGGCAAACGGTTTTCTACGGCAACCTCAATCCGGGAACGACGATGATAGACGCGAAGCCGGTACCGAATAGTGCGAAGATTGTTGCGTCGTTCTCGCCCGGTCACGGTCGTAAGGAACACGCTGGCGTTATCACGCTCGTTGACCCGCGGCTTGGTCCTGACGACCATAAAGCGGCGAAGCAAATAAGCCGTAGTTCGGATTATCGCGACCCCTGGGCGTTTTCGGAAACGGCGTTTATGGCGGCGATTGGTTCGCAGATTCGGTTGTTGAACGATGAAGGTGATGAACAAACGATTTGTTCGATACCGGAAGATTGGCGTAAGGCAGGTTTTGTTGTCAACGAGCCGCGACCGGTTTTGCAGCGCGCCCGCGAGTTTGTTATTCAAGACCAGACCAATCAAATCGACCGTTCAGAGCCGGGCAAGTTGACAGTAATTGACGTTCATCGCGGACGTAATATGGAAGGAGTGAACGCGGGGACGATTAAGAAGTTGCTGATTATGGAATCGCTGCCGAAGCCGATTAACTTCACGGGCGGGATGGAGCCGCTTTCTTACGGCGGCACGTTTACGCTCGAACGGATTTACGGCGTTGTACCGGTTGAGGAAGACGGTTCGGCTTCGTTCGTCCTGCCGCCGTTGCGTAGTTTCTTCTTCATCGCGCTGGACGAGAACAATCTCGCGGTGAAGCGTATGCAAAGTTTTACAAGCGTGATGCCGGGTGAATCGACAACTTGTATTGGCTGTCACGAGAATCGGACAAACACGCCGATTCGTGATAACGTCACGATGGCGATGGCACCGCGCCGTCAACCGAACGTTCCGCAACGGTTCAACGATTTACCGGACGTGATAGACTTCCCGCGAGACGTGCAGCCAGTGTTGAATCGTCATTGTGTTGACTGTCATAACGCGGACAAACCGGAAGGGATGGTTGTGTTGACAGGCGAACGCGGTCCCGTTTACTCAATGAGTTATTACACGTTGACCGTTCGTGATATGCTTGCGGACGGACGTAATTTGCCGAAGAGTAATTATCCTCCTTACACACTTGGTTCAGGCGGCAGCAAGTTATTGAAGATGATTCGCGAACATCACGCGGACGTGAAGATGCCGGAATCGGACGAGCGGATTGTGCGGTTGTGGTTGGAAATGGGGGCGCCGTATCCGGGAACGTATGCGGCACTCGGCAGCGGGATGATTGGCGGTTACGCGGAGAATAATCTTGACCGCCGTGACTTGGGTTGGAACGAGGTAAAAGCGGCACAGGAAGTTTTGCAAACCAGATGCGCGTCGTGCCACGTTAAACAGAAAAATAACGTTTTGCCGCAATCGCCAACAGACGAAATCGGCGGACCGCCGTGGGATGCGTTAAGACAAAACGACATACGCCGCCGCTATTCGCGTCACTTACTTTACAACTTAACGAACCCCGACAAGTCGCGTCAGTTGCTGGCACCGCTAGCGAAATCGGCGGGCGGTTACGAGTTGTGCGGTAAGGCAGTTTTCGAGTCGAAAGATGATGTTGGCTACAAAACATTGTTGACAGCAATCGAACGAACAAAGACGGAACTTGATACAATAAAACGTTTCGATATGCCTGGCTTCGTTCCGAGACAACAATATATCCGTGAGATGAAACGTTACGGAATCCTGCCGCCGGAATACGACGCGGCAAAACCAATCGACACGTATTCCTTAGAACAAAAATACTGGGAATCGTTGTGGCAACGATGATGGTGCTTGCGCACGTCACAACCTAATCCGTATCTACATCAACACAGCGTAACTGCGCAGAGTACCGCTGTGTTATCGCCTGTTATGCGTGTCGTGATGCAATAGTAACTAAACCTACATGGGTAAACAAAATATATTTTCTGTTTATCAATAAACTTGTGGAATAAAAAACCTTATTTTTACAAAAAATGACATTAGTATTGTTGTATGTCACTCGTTTTTCCATTTAGGTTTGCTCGAAGCAACATCGTAGGCGGGAGTTATTATTTTCAACCGAGACAAGTATAGTAACATCAAAGCCGCCTCAACGCAGGTTTCACTTTTTATTTGACAGGTCTATCCATAACACCCATTACTGGCACTTCTTTTTCGACACCGCTACCGCGGGAAAGAATTTCTATAATAATTTCCGATTCTCCATTTCTTTTTGCAAGAGCAAGTGCGGCACTAACGTCAGCACCTTTGGAAACGAGAAGTTTGATAACTTCAATGGACTGCTCTCTTGTTAGACCGGATCCTCTGCTACCTGGTCCCTCACGTAAAGCATTCATGGCACACTCGAGCGGAGCGTCGCCATAATTAAAATTAACGCCTGCATTAACGTCTGCTCCATGGGAAACGAGAAATTCGACGACTTCGATGTTCGCATTCCTTCCCCATATCGAGTGACTGAGTGGAGTGCCGCCTTCCATTGACATTGCATTAAGGTAGGCACCATTGGAAACGAGAAATTTGACGACTTCTAATCGTCCACACCGCGCCGCATTATGGAGCGGAGTTTTACCTACAACGTCACTGGCATTAATGTTGGCCCCTTTAGAAATGAGAAATTGAACGACATTTAAGTCTCCACGCCCTGCCGCATAAATGAGTGGAGTGCGGTATTCGCTGTCTTCAGCATTCACATTTGCCCCTTGGGATGTAAAGTATTTAACATACTTGCGATAAGTCTTCTCGTCTGTTGTAGAAACATCCAAATCTTTTAAGCAACGAACCATCGCGTCTCTCCCATATTCTGCGATATATTTATCAACTTCTGCTTGTTCCACGGGAGTTAAACCTGTCCCACATCCGCTAATGCTAACAAGAAACAGTGCGACGCAAATAAAACCTGCAAACTGAGTGACAAGTGAACGAATCAAATTGGTCATTGGAGTTTTTTCTATTATTTTAGATGGAAAGTATCAAGGCATCCCTTTGAAGGTGCATTTAAGTTGTTTTATACAAATAACAGCCAACCGAACCATTCACTGGCATAACGGTTCCAAACAAGTGTGTGATATGTTGGTAGAAAATATGCTAACAAGAATACAAGTCCCGTAGGGATGAAACGTCGGTTACAACGGTCATCACCGATATATCGTCCCTACGGGACTAAATTTTTTACCATTCGTTTTCTACCAATATTCCGTCACTAACGGGACTATGATTAGCCATCTTATAAAAACCACATTCAAAGGGATAAAGTATCAAGGTTAGGTTAAATACCCTAACTTACAACACACAAATCCAAATCTATTTTTTCACCCACGTCAAATTTTCCACCGTAAAAACGGAACGAAAAAATTATAGAGCGAAACGAGAAATGAAATCTATCGTTTCATTTTGCGGTCTAACTGTTCGTCAATTTCTGTGATTTCACTTTCCGTTGTAATGTAATCTTTGCGTGCTCGTTTGTTACTTTCCCGTGTCTGATTTTGTACGGTACAATAGTCCTTCCAGACCTTACATTTGCCAACTGCTTGACCAGTTGCTCCGATTTCTCTGGCTAGACTGGCAGCCGTCCAGTCCTTATTTTTGTTTTGCAAGAGAACACAAGCGACCAGTTCGTTGACGGTGGATTTTCTCCGTGCTTGCGGGTTGGGCTTTTGTGCTTTCAACGTTTGATGAATCGCTTGCAATTCCGCCAGTATAGCATTGTCGCGGAGTTCTTGTTGTTCGGCAATTTGGAGAAGCGTTTCTGGTAGTGACGTATCCGAAGGCATCGTATCTTTGCGGTTGAGAAGCAAACCATAAGAAACGCAGCGCAGAAAAACGGGAACGCTACGTTGCTCCATGCGAATTTCCGATTTACACCACATAAATGTCCACATACCTGCGGAAAGGCAAACGCTGACCGCGCATACCTCGAAACCCGCAAGTTTAGTGCATAACGTTCCCCTGCGGGAAACGCAATGAGTCACTAAATTTTTTTGCAACTTCCTCCGTTTTCACGGGTGGTGTGGAAGTGCAAGAGCAAAAACTTGCGATTTGATTCTAATTGATAGGACTATTTTACGGCAGAAAGGGGCGTATGACAAGATATGTGACGTTATTTTTTAGCGAGTGAAAAAGGTGCCGCGGACGATTACAAAATACATTCACAGTTTTCACCAATATCCCGTCCCTGCGGGCAAAAGTGTTATAACATCTTTTCTCGCATCGTTGGCAAGCGTTTCATAGCAATTACGTTTCATTTTCACAATCAAACACAGTCAAACACAATCATCTTACGTTCGTCGTTTGTTAATACGTGTCTCGGTCTTCGTCTTGGTATTGTTTCGTTTGGTTTTAGTGATACATTTTCGTTACAACTTTTGCAGACTGTTCCCAGACGTAGTATTGCTATTCCTTCGATTGTTCGGATTACTGGCGCGTTGGCAAATGCACCGTTGCCGTTGTAATTGCCGATTTGTTTTCCTATTTCTCCGCAACTTTTGTAATCGCCGTCGTCTGTTATCAAGTCTGGTACCGACCAAAGTTTACCGCCTACTTGTGCTTTGAGTACCATCGTGTTTGGGCTTGTGTTAAACGCACGCAGGCGGCAATCAATTTGACGATGCGTATCGCTTGCCCAGTTTATTACCGACTCGATGCACGCGTTTTTTTGTGTCGCGGGCATTATCAGTTCGTCGGTTTGCGGTTCGCCGACTATTGAGATGTTATGTGCCAGTTTGTCGATGATGTCAATTAACGGCGGAAAACACGCACGCATTACTATCTCGTAAACATCCATCGGCGTTATATCTTCGGGCAGTACGACGCTGTTACCACGTGCGATGATTGTACCGCAATCGAAATATTCTTCGGGATAGTGAATCGTCCCGCACGTATTGCGGTAATCTTTGAGGACGTGAAACCGTTCGACTTCGTATCCCGCAAACAACGGCAGCGGCGACGGATGTATGTTGAGGAACTTGAACTTCGGAAGTTGATGCAACTCTTTCGGAATCCAATTCGCGTAGAACGACACGCCGCAATCGGGTGCGAGTTGCTTCAATGTTTCGAGCCAGTTGGTGTAGTCGTGATTCGGTTGCGAAATTGCTTCGCGAATTTTTGACGGCGAACCGATGAGCGACGTGTGAAGCGGTATTGGTATAAAATTACGTGAACGAGCAGCGTCGAAAATCGGGTCGCCGTTCTCCGCGATAACAGCACAAACTGAATGCCTCGAAGCGTTGATAGCGTCAATCATTTCAAGAGCGACATCAGCCGCGTCCGCAAAGATACGGCTAGAACCTGTATAAACGATAACACGAAGTTCACCAGACATAAACAAGATGACGATGAGATTGTTTGATGGTGTTTTAGTCCGGTGTTGTTACTGGTATCCAGCGTTGACGGCGACTGCCTCTGATTGGGGCGTACTCTATGTCTTCCTGATACGCTTCGTATTTAACTACGCTCGCTACCGTTTGGCTTGTGACTTTACCTTTCGTGTCGTTTTCAGTCGAGACACTGCTCGTCATTCCGCCGGGTACGTGGCGGCTGCACGCTGTTGTGATAGTTGTTGTCAACTCGCCGTTTTTGCGGACTGTTCGCAACGTGTAAGTGTCTTGCTTGTGACGACGATACGGTTGCAGTGCTGACGTTTCTGTCACCGATGTCACTGTACTGCTCATTATTTTGTCGGTTTCAGATTCGGCTGATAACGCCTTTTTCACGGTCTCGATTCGCAAAACGAACGGATAGACTGACGACGAATACCAGACTGTTGTCGTCTGCTTCAAGTCGGCGGCGTTCTGCTCGTATTGACGAACCGAACACGGTATTTTGACTTGACCAATTGTACAGAACGCGTTTTTGAGGTTTTTGACTGTTTGACCTGTTGTGACTTGCTGCTGGTAGAAGTCGAACTCCGTGACTTGCGGGGTGGCATCAAAACGTTTTGAACCGAGTTCGATTGAACGGACATATTGAAGTTTGATAGTGTCGTTGCCAACGGAGTGTAAAAGAGTTTTCGTTTCCGACGTGTTCCGTAATGTATTGTCCTGCTGAAATGTTGTGGTTGTGGTACGAACTTTGGTGTAAGAACCGGGTAGAAACGCTCCCCACGGATGTTCGCTCGCGTCGAGCGTATCAATGCCAGCGTTATTGTTGCCGGTCGTTGTAACGTTATCAACGGCTGACGCAACACCAGACGGAACCGATTTCGCAGGCGATTCCGGTTTGAGCGGCTGGGCAAGTGAGTTTGCACTTGCGAACAAAAGCACCGTAAAAACGGTACAAAACCCAAGACAAAAATTTTGCATACACATAGTATATTACAAAATTGTTTTTTTCAAAGGGCTGAAACGTGATTATGCAGAACTTTTTTCAAGAGTATAAGGTACCGCCGCATAACAGCATAAACAACTCTTATAATGCGGCGTGAAAATCGTTATAATCTAGTCCATATTATTATAAATTTCTTTCGCGCGGCTACTCATCATAAACGTTGAAGTATTGTCGGAAGTTTTTTTGTTTTGCGTTTGTTCTGCTTTGTCGCCTTTGTTATGATTTGTCTGCCGCACACCAGATGCAAACTCGCTCATCGAATCGCCTTCTTCCTTCGGCTTGACTTTCTGAACTGGCGGCAAGTCGGCTCGAATGTCTTCCTCGATTGTCGGTTCTTTTTTCTTCATAAACGGAAACCCGTTACTGGTCGTGCGGCAACCGGACGTAAACGCAAACAGAATTGCGACTGCCGAAAAAATGTGTAAAAAATACCGTAAACCGGATAGACGTGACATAATGGCTATATGTTTTAACTGATGCTCAAAAAAACAATTCCGCCAACAACGCGGAAGTACGGTAAAGTTTATCGTCTGGACGTATGAATGGCGTTAAAACATTTGATATAATCGGTACAATTGAAAAATTTATAACATTTGAAAAATAATTTACAAACAATAAACAAACTAGGTAGTGTAGATTTTGCCTGTTATTATTTTTTTCTCTGCTCTGTCAATTTTGTTAGGTGGTGTACTTTGCTGCCAGTGCCCTTGAAATTGTGGACTGCACGGTCTATTATTGTTTCTTGTTGTATTGTTTGACCTTTGTCTATGTCGAATTTTAGTGTGCCGGTTGGGTAACTGTTTATTAGTTTCAGTTCCATTTCGGGGTCACTTATCGGGGTTAGGACTTGTGTTTCAAAACCGATTGTTGCTACTCCGGTTTGTACTTCTTTCAGGGTGAAACGTTGTCTCGCGGATATTTTTTTTACCGTGCCGTTTTTTTGCGGCACTTCGATTGGACACGGAAATATCCAACTGTCGCCCTTCGCTACCGGCTCTTTCGGTAACGGAATTGCTATCTTATTTTCCTCCGCACTCGCGTCATACGGGCGAAGTTGAAGTTTTTTTACTGTCTCACCAAACTGGTTGATTGAGATTCTCGCCAACGGTACACCGATTGAATTCGCGATTCGCCCGAATGTCGGCGGCACCAATTTGTCGGTCTTACTGTTGTACGATACGTCATCTCTATCACTCTGTTTTTGCGACATATCAACATCGCTTACCTGATAAACAAACGTTGCCGTGCCGTCTGGTTTTACTTCTTCTACCGTCCACGTTTTTGTCGAACGGCTGATAGTTTCAGAAACTACTTCTACACCGCTTATTATCGTTTGAACCCGCATAGTTTGCTGCACGTCCCACTGCATTACGCTGCCTTTTTGGAAATGGTAACGCAGCAAATGTTTTTCGTTGCTACCGTTGGCTTTCGCTTCGAGTGTCGAGAGCGGTTCGGCTGCGGTGGTGATTGCCGCGGCGAGCGATAGCAGTATAACAGCAATGGTTCGCATAGTGATTTTATTTGTTAAGTGTTTATTACGGAAATGATGATACGTTTCCTGCCGGAATCGGTATGTTCAAAAACGGAACATACCATCACCCCGTTGAGCGTTGGAATTACACACGTGTTCATTTTGGGGTTTGTTTATACAAACTAACCTCACTTTTGCGGCGCGGGCGTACTTGCATCGTCAGGGCTGGATGCCATTTCACGGAAGTAGGATTCTATTATCGCTCTGTAATGCGACGGAAATTCCCGTTCCATTCTTAACAGTGCTTCTTCACGTTCCTTCGGCGGCAAATCGCCCCAGCCCGCTGTGTCGCCGATGTCTTTATCCGCTACGTCACCGGGTCCCTTTTGACGCAAGACGCGGCTATCTTTTGCCGGATTGTTTGACTGTTGTCCCTGTTCGCCCTCGCCTTGTTGTTCGCTAAGTTGTTTTTCCAATTTTTCGATAGACTTGTCTAACGCTTCCAAAATTCCTTTTTCTACGTCTTGTGTTTTCTCGCCGGTCTTACCCTTTTCCAACCGGCGATGAGCATCGTTCATACTTCTCGAAATTGACTGCAAGTCGTTTTCCTTCTCACTCTGCTTAATGTCTTCCTTCAAGAGTTTCGCAATTTCCACAAAACGCCGCGGTGTTGTTTTGTCGGATTCCGCTAACTTTTCAAAATCGTCAATTGCTTGTTTCGACTCCGCGACTTTACGAATCTGGTGATACGCAATCGCCGCCGTCAGCCGCAACGCCGCCGCGTCAACGGTGTTCTCGGCAGTGAACTCGGCAAGCAGTGTTTCCGCTTCGTCGAACATCCGCACCCGTACCAACGCTTCCAACAACGCAAGACGTAACGTACCGTAGAGGAACGTCTGCTTGTCGATACTTGCCGGAACTTGTGGGAGTTTGATTTCGACACCGAAAGGACGCGGCTGCCAATCGACAGAATTACATGCATCACGATACGCCGCCGCTTCAGGTGAGAGAATGTACAACGATTGCAATACCGCGTCATTGAGTTTCGATGTCGTGAGAGTTGTCGCGTCTTCGGTTGTCCAGAATTTTTCGACCTCAGGCGTGACCGTTACACTCTGTGACTTCGCCCACGTGTCAAATTGTTTCCGCACTTCGTCAGCCGACGGCGTTTTCCAGTCTATTGCGACAGGTTTCGCTACGTCAGACGATTCGGACGGTGCAGTGTCGTCCGCAATTGCGGGCGTGCGGAACGTTACCACGATTACGATAAGAAAAAATGCGAGACGTTTCATTGGTTCTCCTTTCAGTTCAAAAACGGGTCGTTACTGAAGTCAACGTTTAGGTCAACATCAACTGGCGGCTTGTAATTTTTTCCCGCGTCATCGTTTTGCGGTAACGCTTTCAGTATCGTACCATACGATTCTACTGAACGTTCCGATTTGTCACAACCGCAGAACGATGTTAGTGTTGCGCAGGCACAAATTGTAAATAGTGTTATTAGTCGTTTCATAGTAATTGTTAGTTGCAGGTTGTTATACTGGACATGGTTGAAAATTGCAGATACGTGTTTCTACTTCCTTGCCCAGTAGGGGTAAATGTATTATCACAAGTATTTTACTGTATTTTTCCAAAATTTACAAGTTTTATCGAAAGAGTTGTCAAATTAAATGTGTTTCAACGCCAAAAGGTGATATGTCATTTAATTCAAACATACCGAAAACACCTGAATTTATGTATATTTATCATCGTGAATTTGGGGAAAGTGCAGGTATTAGTACAGTCCAGAATTTGTGGTACGGACTGCATCGTAACGTTTTGTGCCGCATAGTCATACACGTTAACGATATGAATTAACGCTTAGTATCCGCCAAACAATAACTCACTCACTTTATATTTTTAGTTTTTGCTTTTATGGTGTAGTTCCATTCACCGTGAAACGCGTCCGGTTCCAAGTTGACTTGTGCGAATTCTTTATCGGCGACTTTGATTTTTTTCGGATAAACATTCCTGTCTTCGACACAACGTACCGTCAAGTCGGTCTCCGTTTTTGTATTCGCAATCAAGTTCACCACCGTCGCCATATCCACCAACGGACGACCACGCCAATTCTTACTGATGTACGAAAACAACCGACGTTCAATCTTTTTCCACTTACTCGTTCCCGGTGGAAAATGACAGACCGTAATGTCAATCGAAAACTCGTCCGCCAACTTTTGCTTGACCAAAGAAGCGGCTTCATCGGATCGCCCATCGTTGTCGATTCGACGAAAAATTTGAGAGCAGATAAGAGAGTTTTATCTTTGGAAGAGTTCTTCTTTCTGCCGTCGCCGGGTTTGCGGCAACGATCCCCAACAACTGATTCAATACTTTGTAATTCTTGGATACCGTTACGAATAGATTACCGATGAATACCGGTGCCATCGTGAACGGCAGAGATTCCACCTCAACCGGGTTCGTGAGCTTCGGCTGCCGTCCAAAAACATTTTGTCCGCTCGTCAAAGAGCGGTGCTCTTGTCCATGCCGGCGTTGTAGCATATTACCAATTTGCAAACAAGACCAGTTTTTGGACGATTTATTGTTTTACGGAATGCTAAAATCTAAAATAACTGTACTCTTCGTGTCTTCGTGGTTAATTATTGCAATGTCCGCGAACGGTTACAATATTTTTACACACCCCGCCTATCTTTTTTTATCAGGCGGTGAGTTGTCTTTTCGCGGGACGATTGCTGTGGCTGTTGGTCCGTAGCCGGTGGATTGGATTACTACTGTTGTTCCGGGTTTTGCCCAGCCGTAGTGTGGGATGTTAGATGGTTCAGTGAAGAAACTGCCCGGTTGTAGTTCAAACACATTTTCTTCGTCAATTTCTTCGCCGTAGCCGAAGCAGTAAACCCCTTCCAACACTACGCTCATTCTTGTATCAGGATGAACGTGCGGCAGCGGGATTATGCCGGACGGGATTTTTATTCTTAACGCATACGGTCCCGGCATTTTGGGGTCGCCGCAGATTGTTTTCGTTTGCGGGATGTTCGCCGGAACACCCGGTCTTTGCGGGAACGTTAGTTTTTCTTTTGTTAGTATAGTCGGCGGCGTGACCGGAATCGAGTCCGGTAATTCAGTGACCGGACTAATCGGTACGGCGGGCGGACGCTGTACCGGCGTTGCCGATGACGGCGAAGTACGCGGCATTTGCGGCGGCTGCGGTTGTTGCGGCATTAACGTTCGCGCCGGCGGTGTTGCCGGTTCACGCGGCGGCGTGTACGGACGGCGTTGTCCCGTTGTTGCGATTAGCAGCACAAGTAATGTTATGAACAAAAATAAACCGCGTATTGAACGTATTGACATTATTGGTTGTATCCTTGAAAATGGTGTGTAAATGAAGTGCGGAGTTTATCTGACGTTGTGAAAAAATCAGACAATTTCTATACTCCGCACTTTCACATAACTATAACCAAACCATAACCCAAACACAATACATTATGAGAAAAATATTTCGGCTTGCCTTCGTTTTCGTCTGTGTTGCCTACACGGTTTTTGTAAGTTCATCGTTTGCACAGAAGCCGTTGTTACCGTCGATGGTTGTTCCAGACGGACTTGGTTACAACATTCACTTTACCGACGCGAAAACCGGTGAGATGGAGATGATTGCCGAATCCGGCGCGGCGATTGTCCGAATGGATTTTGGTTGGGGCGGGACGGAACGTGAGAAAGGTGTTTACGATTTTTCCGCGTTTGAACGGTTGACCGATTCATTGGAGAAACACAAAATTCGTCCGCTTTACATTCTTGATTATTCAAACAGACTTTACGACGACGGTCTCTCGCCGCACAGTGAAGAAGGTCGCGCGGCGTTCGCGAAGTGGGCGGCTGCCGCGGCGGTTCACTTCAAAGGACGCGGTATAATTTGGGAAATGTACAACGAGCCGAACATCGGTTTTTGGAAACCAAAACCGGATGCCGAAAAGTTTATCCTGCTCGCGTTGGAAGTTGGTAAAGCGTTACGAGCCGCTGTACCGGACGAAGTTCACATCGGTCCAGCAACCTCGGAAATAGATATTGACTTTCTGGAAAAATGTTTCAAAGCCGGTCTGCTTGAGTATTGGGATGCAGTTTCCGTACATCCGTATCGTCAGACGAATCCCGAAACGGCAATCTCCGAGTACGCGAAATTACGTTATGTAATTGATAGGTACGCACCGCACGGAAAACGGATACCAATTCTCTCGGCGGAGTGGGGTTATTCGACAGCGTGGAATAATTTCAACGAAGTGATTCAGAGTGAGTATCTACCGCGTCAATGGATGACAAACCTCGCTTGCGATGTTCCGATTTCGATTTGGTACGACTGGCACGACGACGGCACTGACCCGAAAGAACCGGAACATCATTTCGGTACAACAAATCACGAATACCGAAAAGATACCAAGCCGGTATATGCTCCGAAACTATCATACCTCGCCGCAAAAACATTCAACGAAACGTTTCGCGGGTTTAAGTTTAATAAACGTTTGTGGGTTAATGACCCGGACGTTCACGTTTTTCTGTTCAATAAGGGCGACGAAGTAAAACTTGCGGTGTGGACAACGTCGAAGGAACCGAAATCTGTTGTTATTCCGTGCAGTCCAAATGTATTTACGGTAGTTAGTCATACCGGTCATAAATTGTCCGAATTAACCGCGTCAGGGAAAGACGGTTTGGAACTAAATGTTTACTCCGAACCTCGATATATGACACCGAAGAAACAAGGCGGATTTTGGAAGGACGTATTAAAGTTAAAGTCGTTGCCGCTCACTGTCTATGGTTCTACGATTCAATGCCGTTCTCAACAAGAGGGGATAGTTTCCATTCAAACTGCGCCAAGCCGATTAGCGGAATACAACGCATACTATTACGCGGAACACGTTCAGGATATATTGGTTGCTCAACATACCCGTCTTTATGCGGTAAATCCGATTCAGTTGAGTTTACCGATACCGGAAAAAGATAAACTTGTTATCAAAGTTGTAAACCCAAGCGGTGAGCCGTTGTCCGGCGAGGAAATTACAATAAAACAAGCGGATGGAATCGAACTCACTGAAACGACTCGTGCATTGAAGTTTGAGCAAGGTGAAAAAGAAAAGACACTTTCTTTCCCGATAAAATCAGCGCCGAAAGGTGAATACAAATTTGCTGTTAGCGCAACATCGTTTCCAGATGCTTTCCCGTTACGCACGATGAAACTTATTGACGATTTCTCAACTCGAACCAACGAAACGCTCGCTGATACGTGGGGCGTTTATCCCGATGGTGACGCGAAAGTTGAATCGAAACAGACGATTGAAATGTCTGACGGAATGATGAGGTTGTCGTATGAATACGGTGAAGGTTGGAAGTTTGTTTGTATCAAACCCAAAGGCGACCTGCAAAAGATTGAGGGTAAACCGAAAGCGTTGGGACTTCGTATTGACGGCAACAGTACAGGCGGTGCGGTAAATATCCGTTTCATAGACAGCACCGGTCAGACATTTCAGGTTCACGGCGGTAAGATGAATGAAAGTAAACAATACTACTTCGAGTTCTCGCTGGACGGCACAACTTCTACGTCGCATTGGGGCGGAGCGAACGACGGAAAAATTACGTACCCGATACGTTTCGATAGCATAATAATCGACGGAACACGAAGAGCAACGGGGCAACAAACGGTAACGATTTCGTCGCCGGTTTGGATTTATTAGTGGTAACGCAGACGGTTGAAAATTACGTTACTTACATTACCACTTAATAGATGTTGATAAGTATCCTTACCCCGTAAGGGGTTAAATATGGATAACCCCGTGCGGCAGCACGGGGAAAAGCCCCCTGAAAAACTGAACCCCGCAAGGGGTTCAACATGGACTGTCGCGGATTATAACACTTTATTCAACCCCTTGCGGGGTTGGATTTGAGGGTGGTCATACCCCGTGCTAGCGCACGGGGTTATCAAGATTTTACCCCTTACGGGGTAAGGATTCGTAGTAACGTTTAGTAATCATAATCAACATTTTTAGTTACAACTACATCGCGACACAAACAATTTCCAAACGCGGCAAGCAGAATATAATCTACATTATGTACACGAAAATCATACGTATCATCATTGCGATACTCGCGGTCATTTATCTGTACGCTTTTTTCATCACACCCTACGAGCCGTATTCACATTTTATTCCTGACTTCCGGCGTTGGCAGTTTTTTTTGTTTATCTTACAGCCGGAGTTTTACTTCAACGCATTTTCTGTCGGCGGCTTGATTGTTATCAGTGATAAGTTTTTGCCGTTCTTTGTGATGGTGCTGGTTCTGCTGGCGGCGAACGGTATTGGCGGTTGTTTGATTTTGTTATTACGAAAATTTGATTCTGGTCTCAATAATTTCAACGTGTGGGAAACGAAAGTTATCGCGTTGATGTTCGGACTTGGATTTTATCAAACGTTGACATTAGCCGCCTGTCTTTGCGGACTTTCGACGAACGGTTTACGAGCGGCAGTTTGTAGTTTGGTCGCTTTCGGACTTGTTTGCGCGGTTTGGTTGTTGATTCGCAAACGCTCCGACAACATTGATTCTATCGTAATGGTTCCGCGAGAACCGGTTGCGTTACCACGTCTGTTTGTTTGCTTGCTCTTTGTACCGGCAATTGCGGCTTTGTTTGCGTCGGGTATTTTGATGTCGAACGATTACGACGTACTTTCGTACCACGCGGAAGGAGCGAAAGAGATTTTTCTTGCGGGCGGTATCACGTTCGCGCAACACAACGTTTATATGAATATGCCCTTCGGTGCGGAGATGAACGCGGTGATTGGAATGACGCTGATGGGTGACGTGATTGTCGGCGAATCGGTTGGTAAGTTGTTGATTGCGGCGATGACAGTTTGTTGTGCGTTCGCGACGGCACTATTCTGTTACCGTTTTCTGCCGCGTGATGTTTCGGCAGTCGCCGCACCTGTTGCGGCGTTGATTTACTTACAGTTCCCGCTCGTGAATATGGTTTCGGCGGCGGGACTTGTTGATTGTGTTTTCGCGGCGTATCTGATGCTTTGCGTTTATATGTTTGCGGCGTTATTACGGAACGGTAATGAGTCAAACTACGGTACAGCGTTTTTGTGCGGCATTTTCGCGGGACTTGCGGCAGCGTGTAAATATACGGCGGTTCCTTTCTTGATATTGCCACTGGTTGCGGTTGCAATCACGTTTGAAATTTTTTACAAGGTGAAACGTTTTCGTGTTGTTTTACCGATGGTTGTTGGTATTATTTTAGGCGGCGGACTTTGGTACATCAAAAACGCGATACTTATCGGCAACCCGTTTTTCCCGTTACTCGCGTCGGTGTTTCCGGTTGAATCGTGGGACGCGGTTACAGACCAGCGTTGGCGAACCGCACACGCTCCGCATAGTTTTTCTCTGTCAACGTTATGGCAAGCGATTCGTCAAGTCGTGATTAACCAACCGTTACTCGACCCGTTACTAATTCCGCTCGCGATACTCGGAGCGGCGGCGGTTGTCAGAAAAAAATTCACGGACAACTTACGGACGAAAATTGTGATGACGGGAATAGTTTGTTACGTCGTTTTTTTCTTCGCGGCGTGGTTTATGTTCACGCATCGTCTTGACAGATTTTGGTTACCGATAGTTCCGCTAATGGCGATACTAGCGGGTACGGGGACGGCGGACGTTGTGAAATGTTACGGTAGGAAACACGGTAAATATACGTTGGCGGTGTTGCTGGTAGTCGCTTGTATATACACAACATTAATAAACACCTCGCCAATGCCGGGTAAAAATGTTGCATACTTGGTACCGCTTAATTCGCAAACAAGACTGACAGAATGGACACGTAAAGTCAACGATATGAAACGCGACGGCGAGTTGGCAATAATCGGAGAGGCAAGCGTGTTTGACATCAAAGGAAAAATCCGTTACGCAACGTGCTGGAACAAGCCGCCGCTGGAAGATATACTAACCGAGCCGGACGCAACAAAGGTAACAAAAGAGTTAAAAAAACAAAAAATAACACTAATAATGGTACACTGGGGAGAAATAAAAAGATTCCGCTCTCCAAACAATTACGGTTTCAGCAATTTCCCAACCCCGCAAATTTTTCAAAGACTAACAAAAAACGGAGTGTTAGAACAAGTAGAACTAGGCGAAGAATCAAAGCAATCGGGCGTGGAGTTGTATCGGGTGAGAAAATATACCGAACACGATTGAAATTTGTGTACTCACATTGCCCTGAAAGGGCTTGCGGCCGCGGATGAAGTATTTTCCGCGCCGTCAAGTCTGACCGCCGCTTGCTGACTCAGTCATCTCATCGGAGAGGTTATATTGAGATTGCAGAATGATGATTTTGAACATGAGGACGGCATCGGCGGCGAGACGTTTAAGGGAAATCGTTGAGTTGGTAGAGTTTATCGGTATTCGTTTCGGCGGGGATAATGTTCGGATACATACGAAGCAATAAAACGAGGGGTGATAAAATGAAAACACTCTCATTGTACCAACTATTAAATTCTCGGCAAGTTATTAGGGGGGACCAATACAGATTTGAGGTGACAAGCGGTGCTGCCTTCAAAGACAACAAATCGTCACTAGATTGGCAAGCCAATAACACATTTAATTTTGCAATCAAATCGACAACCGCCACAAAACATACTGTTACAATGGTTGTTTCGGTAAGAGTTGCAATAAATAAGAAAAAGAGCGATGGTACTGCTGGAGATTTTATAAAGTGGTGTCGTTGCTCAATAATTTTACATTGTCCCCAAGCCACAGAAATGGGATGCGGATTATGGATTAAAGCTGATGACATTATCGGCAATGTCGTTAATGTCACCAATATTTAACACCCATTGAATCAAATGGAAACCTTTGCGCTAACCAACCTTGTCAGGAAAATGTTTTGGGAAAATTGGGATATAATTGGTGTTAATGATGTGCCGAGTGCAATTGACGAATATGATTCGTATGCTGACGAAATGGCTGAAAAAATGATAAGTTCGTCGGTAGATGAGTCACTGGTACGAGAGTATTTGTATTGGGTTGCGTTCGAACACATGTGACTTCCAAGACGCACAGAAGTAGAAAATAAGACGAATGCTGGTTGTGACGA
>JAITST010000298.1 GCA_031287585.1 Planctomycetaceae bacterium
AAGTTAAACTCCCGAAAAGTGACGAGCCAGAGCCGTTGTTCTATTGTCCGTGCCACGCCGCCCATTTCACGACCGACGGGAAACGTGTTGACCAAGTTTCGCCGCGTGATATGGACGCGTTGGAAGTGAAAGTTGAGAACGGGATGGTTTGTGTCCGGTATGAGAATTTTGTTGTTGGAGTTGTGGATAAGAAGGCGATGTCGTGATTAGTACGAAGTTATAATTACAGGCAAACGGAATCATACATTTTTTGTAACCGTTCACACTAATTTTTCACCACGACGACAGATGGCACGAAGGAGAAAAGGATTTTAGATTTTATGCCAAACACGATTGAAAATTGGTAACTGCCCACGATAAAAGTGTGTATCCTACGCTCTGAAAGGGCAATGCAAAACGCACCGTCTCCGTCGGCTTCTGCCGAGGGGGTATTTTTTCGATGAGTGCATTGGCAAAAGCCGGATAATGAGAAATCTACGAGACTACATCGCGACACAAACAATTTTCAATCGTGTTCGGTTATTTGTTTTCAACCGCACAACCTTCAATTCTCGCAATCACATTCTCTACCCTGTTCTGTTCATCATCCGTCAACACCGCTTCGTTGAATCGTACTTTGTTGTATGCGGTCGCGATTGTTGTTAGTTGGATTGATAGTTTTTGTTCGCATTGTTTTAGGAACGCGGTTGGGGTTTGTGATGGTTGTCTGATTAGCCCTTGTTTTTTTAGAGCGGATTCTGTGCGACGGTAGAATTGTACCGGTGTTTGCCTGCATGTCTGTTGGTTGGACTTATTTATTATTTTTACAATGCGTTTAAGCAGTAAACGTGTTATGAAAACGAACACTCCTACCAACACTATCGGCAGCACTATAAATTCTAACAAACGTCCTGCCTGCCAGTGTCCCGAACGAAAATCTTTTATTATTTCCGAATAACCGGTGATTATCGTCTTTGCAACTTCCTTCCAAAATCCTACGTAAAACACATTCCGCCCAACCCACGTCGCGGCGGTTTTTATTGGTGAATAGATGTACGCATACTGACGTGACGGATTAAGGTTTAGAAAAAAATCGTTCCACAAGTTGCTGACAAAATCTTTGAGACTTATCAAACCTTGTTGAATCGTGAACGGAGGTTCACCAGCATCGGGCGTTGGGTCTAACCGCAGCCAGCCGCCTTTCTCCCACCATCGTGACCGTTCATCAAGTACCGACAAGTCACGAAACTTTGACGGCAGCGAAACTTCCGGCAAGTACGCTTCAACCCACGCGTGCGCTTCCGATTGACGCACCGAGTAACCATCGTGATTCAAGTCTGAACAAACCGTTTTGTAACCAACAATAATACGGCTGCCAATCCCCACGCTCCGCAACATCAACGCGAGCGTCGAAGCGAAGTATTCACAATGTCCGACCGGATTGTTGGTGACAAAATCTTCCAGCGGGTCGATACCGCGTTTACGAGTGATGCCGCCGAGTTTGTAACGAAAGTGATTCGGGTCAGACAGTTTCGCCTCGATAAATTTTGCGCGGGCGATTAAGTCGGTCTTCGGCAATTTGCTCTCCTCGTCCCACTTCCGAGCAAGTTTCATAAGCGTCGGCAAACTATTTTCCGCGTTCTCTGGAAGTTCGTACAAGACACTGAACGGTATTGATTCCTGATGCGGCGTAACTTCCTCCTGTTCACCGCCCGAAAACGCCGAAGTACAAATCCGCAACACCGCCGTGTGATTCAGCAAGTCGTCGCAAAGCAACGCTCCGTCCAGAATGCGGAATCCGTCGCGTTGTGAAGTGCGGCTGTTGTAGTAGGGCCAAACAGTGAACACCATATTACTGTTGAGCGATTGAAACGTTATAACCATCGACACGTATTCCGAGCCGGGTGTCTGAGCAAGCCGAAAACCCGGTTGGAAAAGCGGAGAGACACGTTCGCTATGGTCAAGATTCCACTCGCTAAACTTTGAATTGCTGTAACCGTTCGCGTCACGTTTATGAATCGGGTCACTCCACGTACCGTTCGTGTAGGTCGTTAGAGCCGTACCGCGAATGTAAATCGTTTTATCGTCAATTTCACTGTACCGTTGCATATTCGCTTCAAACGGTACGCCGGCAGGATTGTGGTTGATAAACTGCTCTTCGTCATTGTAACCTCTGTAAAACTGTATACTCATCACTTCGCGGTGGTTCTGCTGCACGTTGCCGACCGCACCAAGCCGGACATCGCGCGTAAAGCCGACCGTCGCGACTTGACCGCCGCCGCTATGTTTCCACGAATCGCGAACGAACTCCGTACCAAGTAAATTAATTTTGAGAAAACGCGGGAAGAGCAGGAAGATAACTATCGCGAACACAATTGCGATTACGGTACAACGTACTAACTCGGCGAACAGTGCCGCGTGTGTACCGAATCCGCTCGTGCAGTGTGTGCCGCCGGAAAATTTTGGCGACGCTGCAAGCAGCGACCAACGTTTCGGTTCTTCACGCGGTTTTTTGAATTTGAAAATGCCGCCGCGCCATTGTGTTTTGAATTTACTATTGTCGTGTGTTTCGGATTCGGTGTCATCCGTGTTCGGTTCGTCGTCCCAAAAATTACTGACATCCCAGCGTGTTTTACCGTGTTGCGATTTTTTCTCAATGTCCGGCTCGCTGTCCTCGCGCCGCCGTTCACGGTACGACAGAAACAACGCGGTAGGTCCGGTAAACAACGCCGCGAGAATCATTGTCATCATACGGCGTTTGTCCTGATTGTTAAGCCGCAACTCGTTTTCCATAACTTCCTGACGAGAGCGGACGAACGAATGATGTTGAAAGTACCGGCTCTCGCGGTGCAAAAACATCAGACAAAGACCGCTGAATGACGCGAGCGTGTAAAGCATTATCAGAGGCGCGAACCAACTGTTCTGACGGAAAACCGACGCGACAACAAGTTGCAGAAACGATAAAGTAAAAATGTGCCAGCAGTTTCGCGGCACTTTCTCTTTGAACAACAGAACAACCTGAACCAGCACAACAATTCGCGCAATACCGTTACCAAGTTCCTCACCGCGATTCTGGTAAAGATTACCGATAGAGAGAAAAACGAGGAGTAAAACAATCGCGTTACTAATCCAATCGTTGAGCCGAACGATGCGGGTAAGGTCGGTCGTATAAAACGAAATCAAAGAAGCAACAACAACCAAACCGGGAATCCAATACTCTTCCCCGCCAACCGCCAAAATAAAAGATGACAAACAGGCAATCGCACAAAGATTAATTGCTATTCCAATCTGTAAACGCATAGTAAAGTGAATGTAAGGTTAAAATAAATAACCCAAGAAGTGTAACACAGATTTGTAAAGAAAGCAAACGCGTACATTATCGTTTTTCTCATGTGTTCATTTTTATCCCTATACTCACGACAATTGAAAATTGCAACTTTAGCTTTAGCACGTCCACCGCTTACGAATTATTGTCAAGATATTGATTCAAAAAAGGTGTCCTCTGTACTTTCCCAAAAATCACAATACGAAAAATACGTAAATTCAGATGTTTTCAGGACATTTGAATTAAATGACATATTACCTTTTGGGATTGAAAACAATTAATCCGACAACTCTTTCGATGAAATACGTAATTTACGGTATTAGCCGAGTGGTTCCCTCCATAGTTTTTTGGAGATTACTGTGATATACTTGTGATAATACTTTTGCCCTATGGGGCAAGGATGTAGAAACACGTCTCTACAAATTTCAATCGCGTTCGATATAACAATAATCCTTAACCATTTCACTACTCATTTTACTTACTACTATGTTGACCTACAAAAGTGCCGGAGTTGACCTTGATGTTTACGCGGAATCTATGGCTCGGTTGCCGGGTTTGGTTTCCCGTACTTTTTCTGACCGCGTGATGCGGTTGGATGGCGGGTTCGCCGGTTTATTTTCTTTGTTTGGCGGTGATAAACGTTATACCGCCCCTGTCTTGGTTAGTTGTACCGATGGAGTTGGTACCAAACTTAAAGTCGCTTGTATGGCTGGGCGGCATAGCACCGTTGGTATTGACCTTGTCGCGATGAGCGTCAACGACGCAATTTGTTGCGGGGCTGAACCGCTCTTCTTTCTTGACTACGTTGCGATGCCGAAAGATGCCCCCGATTTGCTTGAACAGATTGTTTCGGGAATTGTTGCCGGATGTGTTGACGCGGGAGCGGCTTTGATTGGCGGCGAGACCGCGATTTTGCCGGACATCTATCAGGCGGGTGATTACGACCTCGCGGGTTTTTGCGTCGGTGTTGCTGAACGGGATAAAATAATTGACGGGCGGGCAATTCGGAAAGGTGACGTTGCGATTGCGCTACCGTCCAGCGGACTACATTCAAACGGTTACTCTTTGGCACGCAAGATTGTTCTTGAAGCAGCGGGTTTGCAATTCGATTCGTATGTCGATGAACTTGGGCAAACTGTCGCCGACGTGTTACTTGAACCTACGCGAATTTATGTTAAACTTGTTAAGGAGTTGCTTGCGAGTTTCGACGCGAACGTTACTATTCACGGTATTGCTCACATCACCGGCGGCGGGCTTGTGGAAAATGTTAGCCGGTTGTTGAAGGGCGGACTAAAACTTTCGGTGACGGAGAACAGTTGGCAGGTGCCGAAAGTTTTCGAGTGGCTTGAGCGTACTGGTAACGTTGAGTCGGGCGAGATGGCACGTGTGTTCAATATGGGAGTTGGTTTGGTTTTGCTGGTTGAACGTGACAAAGCAAGTGAGATAGAAAAGTTTTTAGATACGAAGAACGAAAAATATTGGGTGATTGGTGAGATTGTGTAGATATCAAACGCAACCGCTCGCTTTTTACCGCGAAGACAGTTAATAACTATTAAATAAACAATTATTTGTATGGCAGACATAAAACTTAAAGTTGGCTTGTTCGGCGTTGGACTTGATACTTATTGGGGACAGTTTGACGGTTTGAAGGAACGATTGGTTGGTTATCAGCGAACGATTGCCGACACGATTTCGCGTTTCGATGTTGACGTTGTCGATGCCGGACTTGTTGACAACGCGATTGCGGCTCGTGAGGCGGCGGATAAACTGAAACGTGAGGATGTGAAAATCGTTTTTCTCTACGTTTCTACCTACGCACTTTCGTCAACCGTCTTGCCTGTCGTACAGCAGTTGAAAGTACCGGTTATCGTTTTGAACTTGCAACCTGTCGCGGCGATTGATTACAAAAAGTTCAACGCGATGAGCGACAGAACGCAGATGACCGGCGAGTGGCTCGCTCATTGTCAGGCGTGTAGTGTGCCGGAAATTGCGAACGTTTTACTTCGCAGCGGAATCGCGTTTCATCAGGTTACCGGTGTGTTGCGTGACGACGCGCAGGCGTGGAGCGAAATTGAAGATTGGGTTGCGGCGGCTCGTGTTGCCGAGACGATGCGGAACAACCGTGTCGGTTTGCTCGGTCATTACTATTCCGGTATGCTTGATATTTATTCTGAACTTACACGTCATTCCGCGCGTTTCGGCAACCACTTTGAGATTCTCGAAATGAACGAACTGAAAGCGTTGCGTGAATCCGTCACTGATTATGAAATCGCGTCGAAAGTTGAACAGATTCGCGAACATTTTGACGTTCAAACGGATTGCAGTACGGACGAGATACGGCGCGCGGCGCGGACATCGGTTGCGCTTGACAACCTTGTCGCACGGCACACGCTCGGTTCGCTCGCGTACTTTTTCAACGGTACCGGCGACGATGCGTATGTTGACATCATCGCGTCGGTCATCGTCGGCAACTCGCTGCTGACGGCGAACGGTGTACCGGTTGCGGGCGAGTATGAGGTGAAAAATGTACAGGCGATGAAGATACTCGATTCGTTTGGTGTCGGCGGTTCATTCACCGAGTTTTACGCGATGGACTTTAACGATGAAGTGATACTGATGGGACACGACGGACCCGGTCACATCAAAATCGCGAGCGGAAAAACGAAATTGAAACCGCTAAAAGTTTTTCACGGGAAAGTTGGACACGGGTTGAGTGTTGAGATGAGTGTGCGGACGGGCGACGTTACGTTGTTGTCGGTAATCGACGCGCCGGACGGTGAGTTGCGTTTGCTAATCGCGGAAGGCGAAGCGGTCGCGGGTGAAATTTTAGAAATCGGTAACACAAACAGCCGCTACCGTTTCCCGCTTGATATACGAACGTTCGTAAATAAATGGTGCAGTCACGGTCCGGCGCATCATTGTGCGATAGGAGTGGGACACGTCGCGGGAAAGTTGGAAAAGTTCGCGGAGTTGATAGGGATGGAAGCGGTCAAGGTGTGTTGAATGCTTTTAACCGAGAATTATGATTACAATCCGTTCCTCATCACAATAGCACATAAACACCTTTCGAGGTTGTTTAGCAGTAGATGTGATAACCTAGTCCCGCAAGGGATGCAATGTTTAGTTATACCTTATATTTTTTTCACAAACCAATTACCAATCAATGTCACAATCATCTGAAAACTTTGACCAAGATTTTATACTAATTCATGAACAATCGTCATTTGCCCCGCCACCGGACGCGGTAACGGACGCAATGACAGACGCGGAAGACGATGCGGTGCCGCTGGAAGAGATTTTCGCGCAAACTCCTGACGCTGATGATAAGCCGTCCGAACGCAGAGGTCGTTTGTCGCGGAATTTTAGTATTCTGTTGATAGTGCTTGCGGTACTTGTTGTTCTGTTTTGTTTGCCGAATGTTGCGGAGCGGTTTTATTATTTTATGACACGCGGCAAGATGCAGGCGGAGGCGGAAGTTGCCCGTGAATTGTTGAAGGAGATTAAGAACGTTCAAGAGATTATTCCTTGGGTTGTCAAAGCAGCGGAACCGTCGGTTGTCGGCATCGAGTCGCACAGACATATAACGCTTCCTGACGGTACCAGACTAGCCCAAACGGAAGAAGGGTCAGGTGTGTTTGTTGACGCGGACGGTTACGTACTCACAAATCATCACGTCGTTGCGGGGAGCGAGAAGTTTGTTATTTCGCTCAGTGATGGGCGAAAGTTGGAAGATGTGACGGTTGTTGGTTTCGACCCGATTATTGACCTTGCGGTATTGAGAGTGCAATCGCCGCTGCAAAAAGTGGACTCGTCGCTCGGTGAGAAATTTATACCGATTCCGTGGGGTAACAGTACGGAAGCTGAAGTCGGCGAGACAGTCATAGCAATCGGGAATCCATACGGTTTCTCTCATACAGTTACGTCCGGTATTTTGAGTGCGAAGGAGCGTTACTTGCAGGACAGCAGCGGTTATAGAACGCAAGAGTATTTGCAAATTGATGCCGCGATAAATCCGGGTAACAGCGGCGGACCTCTGGTCAACGTGAGGGGCGAACTGATAGGGATAAATACGTTGATAACGCACGAGTCGTTCAGCGGAATCGGACTTGCTATACCGAGTAATCTCGCTAAACAGGTTTACGAGCAGATTCGTAAGAGCGGTGTAGTGCTGCACGGTTGGATAGGGATTCGGATGCGACCAGTTTCCAAAGATGACATAAAAGACATCGGAACAGCCACGACAAACGGGGTATTCGTAATCGAGACCGTTCGCGGCGGAGCAGCCGAAAAAGCCGGACTAGAACGGGGCGACATAATAATATCAATAGACGGAAAAAAAGTCAACGACATTGTTCACTTCGCACACACGATAATAATGACAACCCCCCAAACCAATCTCACACTAGAAGTAATCCGCGAAGGCGAAACGAAAGAAATAGAAGTAACGGTCGGACGGCGCCCTCAGTTTTATCGTAGACGGTGATGGAATAACCTGTAACCAATAAAGTGTTGCGCAATTCAACCGTATTGAGGGAGTGTGTAATGCCCCTGAAACGGTCTTGACCGCGTTTTGGGATTGCGATAAAATACTCTACCAAACACCAGCTTTTTTGCAAGAGCAAAATTTGGAAAACGCAGTTAATAACAACAAATAGGAGGACTCAATGTCACAATTTACCTCACTACAACGCAAGATAATTTACATCGTTGTAATCGTACTTTTATTCTATCCGTTGTATCGGTTAGGTTATCCGTCGAAGAGCGTTGTTGACGCTACGGGCAACGTTATTGGTATTGACCCGGGCGGTTTGTTGTCCCGTGAACGTGCTAATATGGAATTGGCAGACGCACAAATCGGGCAGATTGACCCGTCAAGTACGACGATGAAACTCGCGACGTTCGGTATGCGCGGAGTTGCTATTTCGTTGCTCTGGTACCGGTCAAACGAGTTTGAGAAACGTGAAGACTGGAACAACGTCATCGCTACCGGTAATCAAATCGTGTTGCTCGAACCGAATTTCGTGAAGATGTGGGAGTTTCTCGGTTGGAAATACGCTTATAACGCGAGTGCATCGTTCGACGATTATCGTGAGCGGTATCGTTGGGTGATTCGTGGTTTTAACTTTATCACACGCGGTTTGCGGTACAACCAAAAAGTACCGAAATTGTTCAAGAACGCTGGTTGGACAATCTCACAGAAAATCGGTATCGCTGACGAAAATGTTCAGTACCGCCGCTTGCTCCGCGACGACGAAGAGTTCGGTAAACTATACAACTGCGAACATCCAAGCGACCGGGATAACTGGTTGCTTGGACGGCGTTGGTACCATATCGGCGAAGGGCTTGTCGAAGAGGGACGCGGCATCGACAAAGAATCGGAGTTTCTTTTTTTCTCGCACTCGCGATTGAATTTGTTCAACTACGCGATGTGGGTTCGCAAAGACGGTATCTTTGGTGCGCCGGCGATGGCGGCGTGGCGGGACGCGCAAGAGGCGTGGAACGAATTTAGTATGAAAGATTTAGGTACGGCGATTGACGACAACAAGGGCGGTAAACCGTATCGTTCGACGTTACACAAGTTGGAGGAAATCAACGCCGCGAAGGACGAAATGACGAAGCAACTGCAAGGCATTGTACCGGATTTGTACAAGTCACTTTGTATAAAACGTTGGGATTTGTTGAGTGAAAATTGGCAACAGGCATCGTTGCTTGACCGTCTTACCGCCGAAAAACCGGAACCGATTTACGTTGTCATTCGTGAGCATCTCGACGCGACAGAACCCGGTTGGAGAGAGCGTTTGAAGAAAGAGCAGGAAAACTTGTTCACGAAGGAACAACTCGAATTGAAGAAGATTCCGTTCCTGTTGCTGGAAGAGTCACAGTCTGCGATTATCAGCAAGGGTAACGAGGAATTTTCGGTAGTTTCGGGACGCGCTAACAACCTTTTGGAAGTTAGTCAGAAAGTTTTGTCGGACGAAATCCAAGAGTTGCGTGATGTTACGAGTGCTCAAAAGGCGAACGCGCGTCGAATCATTCAAGATATGGAAGCGTTTGCGATTGATACGAGAATGTCGCGGTTGTTCCGTGAAATACTGAACTACGAGTACCGTGTTCGTGAGGCGGTTGTTGAGCAGACGAACGAAGTTGACGACGCTCGCAGATTCCAGTTTGAAGGACGTGCAGCGTATTACGATAACCGCCGTCAGGAATCGAATCGGCTGTGGTTGCAGTCAATGAACAAGTGGCGCGAACTACTCGACAAGCCGGAATTTGCGGACATTTGGGACCAAGGAACGTTTGTCTCGCAGATTTTGGAACTTGTTGAAAAGTACGTAATCATTCTCGACGCGGACAACGAATTGTTCCCGCCGGAATTTGGTTTGCAGAAGTTGGTACTGTACGACATATCGCGTGACGGTAGAATCAAGCAAACGATGGAAGCACAAGATTACGCGAAAAAAACATTCGGCAGCGGCGACTTCGATACTGCGGATAAGTATTTTCAAAAGATACTGGGTTCGTGGGGCGGTGTCAACGCGACGAAGGAATATATGAAACTTGCGCCGGTGCCGGAAGTTCGTGATTCGATACTGGAAGCGTTGGCGTACTACGTTCGTATTCAGCGGAAACTCAATCGCGAGGTGACAGACGAAACGCCGCTAATCGGGTTCGCTCGTGATATGTTGCGCAACGACCCGCTAATCGACGAGGCAGCCGAAGCGTACCGTAGTGCCGAAACGCAAACAAGCGAACAGAAAGCGGACGATGCCGAGAAGACGTTGGCAACTGCCATCGAAACGTGGAAGAGGTTGATACAAAAGTATCCAATGATAGTATTGCAGCCGCAACAATCAGTCCACAACGACCTGTTGCTGGCAACAACGTTATACACCCAAGTAGTAAAGTCGCTAAACAAAGATGTCCCGGAAGAACTGAAATGGGTTGAGGATTTAGGGAAAAAACCGATTCCTGAAAGTTTGTTGGAGTTGTAACAATGTTGAATGGTTATATAACCAGTGGTGTAGCCGATACTCCGGTGCAACTACCGGAACGAGAGTGAAATCGAGAGAATCCCCGTGTCAAACAAACCAAAAGAAATCTGGTCTTCGCTTTATCCGTTCGAGTCGCACTGGTTTGAACTCGACGGCGGGTTGCGGTATCACTATCTGGACGAACGGCGGGGGCAAGGGAAACGCGATAGTGACCGCGAAGTGATTTTGATGGTTCACGGTAATCCGACATGGTCGTTTTACTGGCGAAACTTGATAACTTCGTTACGTGACCGTTATCGTGTCATTGCCGTTGACCATATCGGTTGCGGTCTGTCTGATAAACCGACGGAAGAGCAGTATCCGTTCACTCTCGCGCGCCGAATCAGTGACTTGTCGGCGTTAATTGAATCGCTCGACTTGCAGCGGATAACGTTAGTCGCTCACGACTGGGGCGGTGCGATTGGAATGGGAGCGGCGTGCCGTCACGAGAAACGTTTCCAACGTTTTGTGCTGATGAACACAGGAGCGTTTCGTTTCAACGTTTGCCCGTTACGAATCGCGTTGTGCAGACTGCCGCTTATCGGACGATTGAGCGTGCAAGGTTTGAATCTATTCGCGCGGGCGGCAACAAAAATGGCGGTAGCACCCGGACACCGTTTACCAAACGAAGTCCGCGCAGGCTTGTTAGCACCGTACAAAACGTGGGCGGACAGACTGGCGATATACAAGTTTGTGCAAGATATTCCGATGAACGAAAAACATCAGAGTTACGGAACGTTGCTAGCGATAGAAGAAAACCTGCGTCTATTTCGCAATCATCCAATCTGTCTAATCTGGGGAATGTTAGACTGGTGCTTCACATCAGACTACATAAAACGCTTCCTGCAATTCTACCCCGAAGCCGAAGTCCACCGCTTCTCCGATGCTGGTCATTACGTGGTAGAAGAAGCCGCAGAGAGAATCGTACCAATAATAGAAGAGTTTTTTAGTAAGAATGTGATTGGGTAATATGCCTGCACTTTCCAAAAATTCATGATAGTAAATATGCGTAAAATACGGCATCATGATGTTGTCGCGGGCAAACCTTATTGGGAGACGTAAGTATCCATCAGAGAGTAACTCATCCAGATTTTTTCAATCGTGTTCGGTATGTAACCATCCAATGCCGTTTACGTTTTGTTCACACCACGCTTTCGGTTACGGTGGGAAATTTCAAAATTTTCCTCACCGGCTCTTAAATTCTTTAATCATCGTCGGTATCACCTGTTTCAAATCACCGACGATTCCGTAATGTGCTATCGAAAAAATTGGTGCGTTTTTGTCTGTGTTTATCGCGATGATTTTCGCCGACTCTTCCATTCCTGCTCTGTGCTGTACCGCTCCGCTGATACCGCACGCGATATACAACGCCGGTCGGACAGTCGTTCCCGTTTGACCTATTTGGTGTTCGTGAGCAATCCAACCGCTGTCCACCGCGGCACGGCTTGCGCCTACCGCACCGCCGAATGCCGCCGCTAGTTCGTGTATCAAACGGAATGCGTCACGGCTCCCAACACCGCCGCCGCCCGCAACAATAATCCGCGAACTTTTCAAGTTCAGATGACGTTCTTCAAGATGACGCTGCACAACCGATACCTGCACCAATGCGTCATCAATCGTTACCCTCTCCCGCACAACTTCACCCTTGCGTTTCTGGTCTGGTTCACGCAACGGCATCACGCCTTCGCGAACCGTTGCCATCTGAGGCCAACCTTCGGGATTAACAATCGTCGCGATGATGTTACCGCCAAACGCCGGTCGAATCTGCAACAGCAAATTTTTGTATGTTTCCTTTGTCCGATTGTCGGGAACATCGCCGATGTCGAGGTCGGTACAGTCGGCAGTCATACCGCTCCGTGTCTCCGACGCAACTCGCGGCGCGAGGTCACGCCCAAGATTTGTCGCACCGTAGAGAACAATCTGCGGCGAATGTTTACCAATCAAGTCAACCAAAACTTTTGCGTATGGTATTGTCGTGAACTGCTCCAACTTCGCGTCCTCGACAACATAGACTCGGTCAGCACCGTAAGCGATCAACGTTTTCGCGTGTGTCTCAACACCCTTGCCGCCGGGCAAAACCGCACCAACCGCAACACCGAGCGTATTCGCAATTTGCCGTGCTTTGCCGAGTAATTCGAGTGAAACTTCATTGAGTTTGCCATCCTGCTGTTCAGCAAAAACCCAAACTTCACCATTAGGATTCTTCTTGGTCATAAATCAAAAAATGTTAATTAATTAGTTGTAAGGAGTGAACAAAAGAGTAACCACAAAAAAACGTTAGAGGTATAATTATACAGAAATAAATTCTCCTGACAAGGTGCATAACAGGCGACAACACTATGTACCGGACTTTTTTGTTGACCTGTTGATTAAAAACGAAATGAGAAAAATGAAATAAATAGGATGTTCCGCGTACACAGTTTTTACAATTTTCGGAATTGAAAAAAGTGACGTAAATTCATACATATTTGCAATAATAGTGCGAAAATTGCATTATTTTGCAAGCCCAGTTGACGCAAATAAAAGCCCGAAACGCAAGTGAGGGCATTGCGCTAAAACCTTGCGCTGCGGGCTTTTATTCGCGGCAAGCGGCGGAGTTTTTCACTGATAATTAAGGATAGGTTTTTATATTCTGCCCTACTGACCATAGTACGCACCCGCGCCGTGCTTCCTGTTGAAATGTTTCTCAATCAGATGCGGGTTCATCGGCTGTTCGGGATTTAACATCGTTGAAAACATCGCCATACGCGCGACTTCTTCGAGAACGACAGCGTTGTGAACCGCATCCCTGACCGATTGCCCCCAAGCGAACGCACCGTGATTGGCAACAAGCACGCCCGGAACAAACGCCGGATCAATATCACGCTTCTCAAAACAATCGACAATCACACGACCCGTTTCCGTTTCGTAATCGCCCTCAACCTCCGTCTGCGTCATCGAACGTGTGCAGGGAATATCGCCGTAAAAATAGTCCGCGTGCGTCGTGCCAATCGCCGGTATGTCCCGCTGCGCCTGCGCCCAAGCCGTCGCGTAAGTCGAGTGAGTATGCACCACGCCGCCGACGTTTGCAAACTTTTGATACAACACCAAATGGGTTGCCGTATCCGAAGACGGTTTCAAATCGCCTTCGACAACGTTGCCGTCCAAATCAACAGCAACCATCGCGTCGGGTGTCAGTTCGTCGTAGGAAACGCCGCTCGGTTTGATGACAACCCAACCCCGCTCGCGGTCGATACCGCTCACGTTTCCCCAAGTGAAAAGCACAAGGTTGTGCCGAACGAGAGCGAGATTCGCTTCAAATACGGTTCGTTTTAACTCGTTAAAGTTCATCGGAATACTTTTTTATTTCACAGGTAGGTAAGGATAGGGAAGGTTAGAATACAAAAAACTATCCTTAACTACCCTTAACTATCTGTGAGTTCTTTTATTACCCCGTAAAATAGACGTAAATGCTCAAAATAATGCACAGTAATCCACAACTATTTTACTTGACGTTATTTAGGCAGCCAATGATAACATCAGCGCATTTTTCAACATCAATTATAATATCGCTTTCCCACAATCTTATAACTATCCAACCACCCTCTTCTAACAGAGCCGTGTTTTTCTTATCGCGATCAATGTTACCGAGAATCTTTTTTCTCCAAAACGGCGTGTAGCGTTCCAGTTCGGCGTTTAGAGATACTAATCCTCTGATTGCCCAATTATGTCCATGCCAGAAGTCCCCATCACAAAACACCGCGATTTTTGCTTTGAGAAAAACAATATCTGGCTTGCCGGGAAGCGACCTGACATTTACTCGATACCTTTTGCCTCTTGCCCATATAGCCCGCCGCAACGCTAGTTCAGGTCTTGTGTTTTTTGATTTAACGGCTGACATTATTTTATGTGTTGTCTCGGGTGTTCGTGTCATAAGTTCCTCTTTCGGTTTAATATCAACAAATCGGTTTAATATCAAAAAAAGCGAGCTTTTACCGAAATCGCGGCGAGCGCGGT
>JAITST010000395.1 GCA_031287585.1 Planctomycetaceae bacterium
CAATGTCCATTCAAGTTGCATGAAGGGACGAGTTGGTATCAACTGGTGTACAAAACGCGGGGAGTGTACCAAATAAAAATGACTAACCGTGAATGCTGGAAGTGAGTACATCAATGGAAACCGGATGTGGGAAATCTGCAAGTCCGGTTGAAGAGGAGCAAGGAATGCCTCGACTACTCGAATGGTGAAAAAGAGTTTTTAGAGATTCCAAGGTAATGAGGTTATTTTACGGGCGTACATTTGCTACTGAGGCCTTCTTTGTAAAAATAAGGTTTTCTTGTTCCACAAATTCATTGGTGAGCAGGTGGTTATCATTTGTTTATCTAAATTGGGTTTGTTTACAGATACTGTAGTCACGGAGGGAAAAAAATTGTTGTCATCGTTATTTTATCATCATAGCCATTCTCCGTGTCCACCGTCCTCCGTGCGCAAAATAACCAATCAATTTATTACGTTCATTTACAGTTCGGGTTATAAAATATCGTACACGTTCACAACCAATTTCACTTCCCGCCTGCTGGTATCTCCAATTTGAAATCTATCAGTTCGTTATTCCGTTCTACCGTCAGCGTTGTGTTTCTGGCTTTTTCGTTTATTAGTTGATAGACAATTTGTTCTAATACCGCCCGCGACGGCGTTAAGTGACCGTCTATCATTACTATCAAGTCGTCGGGTTTTATTCCTAACTTTTCGGCTTCGCTATTCGTTCGCACTGAATCTATGAACGGCGGCGTTCTTGTCGCTACGTTTGTCACCGTTAGCACGCCCCATTGCTGGAATAACCATTCCGTGTCCGTGTGGATTAGTTCCTTTTCACGCTGCAACGATTCCGGCGCGAGGAACAGCGGTCGCTTTTCCGATGTGTTACGTGTCAACATTTTCGGTAACGTCTTCGCTATCTCGCCGACCGGTATCGCGAAGTTTAGCCACGTGTTATTATCGCGATTGCGTAACTCTTTCCCCAAAAGTCCTAGTAGTTTTCCCGAATCACGCCCAATCAGCACACCGCCGCCTTCGCCCGGATTGTTTGTCGTTAAGTCAACCACGTAAACCACTCCGTGATACGGCGTTTCAAACGCTCCGCGTCTTGCCGAGAGCATCGTTTTCGCCGCGATTACTCCCTGCTGCAACGTTACCAACTCCGCCCCTTGCGCGATATTGAACGTATTCGACAACGCCAGCACACGCTCGCCGATACGAACATTGTCATCGCTCGCCGCGACGAAATCGAAGAACGGTAAAGCCGACGTTTCGATTTTCAACAGTGCGATTTCCAGTATCGGGTCAACGTCAACAATCTTCGCGTCAACCCGCCGTCCGTCCGAGAGAACAACACGAATCGGGTCGGCTTCGAGTGCCGCACTGATAATCGTCAAAATATGTCCGTCGGGCGACACAACGCAACCGCTTTGATAGCCGTGAAAGCCGCCCATTCCGCCCGCCCCGTAAACTTTCACCACCTTCTCGAAGGGCAACACGCCGTGCGCCAAGAGCGGCAAATCAGCAACTGGCGGCTTCGGCGGTAAATCAACGTAACGGCTAACGTCGTCCTTGTCAACTCCGACGTATTCCTGCGGGTGTACGAAACTGCCGTAGAATACCTGTCCGCATTGAACGTCAAATTCCGAACCGGAGAAGTAAACCTCAACCGGATGTTCGAGTGCGTCTGTCCACAACTCAATCATCGCCAAACGTCCGTCGGGTGTTTTATTACCAACGTTGTTACCGGCGTTCGTATCACCAGTACCGTTAGCCAACCGTTTATCGAGAACCGGATGAAAATAAAACCGTGCGAGGTTTCCTTCCCAGTAAACCGTAATCACGTCGTATAAATACGTCAGGTTTTTAATCGTGTACGGCTCACCGACATTGTTATACAGGCGGCTGCCGTTAATCGGTGCCTGACCGGTATAGATAACCTCGCCGAAATTCGGTTCGTCACTCGTCGCCAATTTTCGCGCGAGCCACAACGCGGTGAACAAACCGCCGCTGCCTCGCGGCTGCTGATAATACGGAATCGGACTACCGCCCATACCGTTACCGCTATCCCGTTGCCGTACAATCGCCTCCGCGTCCCAAGTACCATCGCCGATCGGTAAACGATACTTCACACCTGAATTGTCAACCTCAAAACGGTACGGTAAATCTTTTGCCGTCGCGATAGTACCTTCGAGTACCCACGCATTTTTTTTGTCTGCCGCGAACGGTTCAAATTTTCGCCACGCCGACAAAACACGGTCGCGCTCGACGACATTAAAATAGTAATTCGCAAATCCGCGTCGTTTTTCGTAGAGCGGCTTTGCAAAGTCGGGAACAGGAATCTCCGGCACTTTCTTTTTTTTCTCCGCGTCCTGTTCGCCGCGCTTTTCGTCACCCTTCTCGCCGCGTTTGCCGTCTTTGCCTTTCGGTGTCTCCGGCGGGATTGGCGGCACGAGCATTTCTTCGGTCATCTCCGTCAATTCCGCCTCACCGTGTAACGATGCCAAGCGTACCAACAAATCACGCCGCCCCTGTTCGTTACGAATCGACAACGGAACACGCCAACTCGGTGGAAAAATGCCCAGCAGGTTTTTCATCTCGTTCGTCGAATCAATCTCACGTCCGGCAAAACGAGTGAGTTCCTCGTCCCAGCGAACACCCTGCCGGAAAGCGTCGCCTGTCGTTAGAACGTCGTCAATGACTACGCGACCGTTTTTGTCGGTTGCAACGATTGCTCCGAGCGATGCGTGGTCAACAATTCGTCCTGACCGCAAGTCGCCGAGAAAGTTGCGTATCTGATTGACCGAAACGGCGTACCCGATTCCGACATTCACACGACCGCGTTTTTCAAACGAGCAGCGTCCGACGATGCCGATTAGCGAACCGTTACCGTCGAATAGCGGACCGCCACTATTACCCGGATTGACGGCGGCATCGGTTTGTAAGCAATCGGTGTATTCCAAGAACGTGCCAGCGGGAAACTGGTAACGATGTGTTCCCGAAACGATTCCCCACGAGACGGACGGTTTGAAGTCGAGCGACAAAAGTTGCGGGTTACCAAGTACCAGAGCCGCGTCGCCAACCTGAACGGAATCGCTGTCGCCGAATACCGCGAACTGAAAATCGTTACGCCCAAGCAATTTTATCAACGCAATGTCGCCAACGGGGTCAATTCCAACCAACACCGCGTCGTAAAGTTTCCCATCCGCCATTCCGCAACGCATCCCAACACCGCAGGGCTGAACGACGTGAAAATTGGTAAGAGCATAGCCGTCGGAAGAAATGACAACACCGCTGCCGCCGCCAGCCGGAGCGTTAACATCGGCGGGAAATATAGCGATAGTAGTGGGTAAAGTACGTTCAATAGCAGCCAAACGAGCAGAATCGTCAGCACGACAAACTTCGCTGCAAACCTGAATTTGCGCAACGAAAATAAACGCAGCAAAAAAAACGCGACGGAACGGCATTGTTAAAACTCCGGTGGATTTTGTTACCAAACGCCAAATTCCGTTGGCTAAAACCAACCGACGGAACGGCAAGGAGCCATTATACGAAACAAAATCGGCGGTGACTATACCCGTCTGTTAAAAACGATTTTAACGGCATAAAAAATTTTTTCCACTTGCGGGGCTTTTGCGGTACATCTTGTTAAAAAATAGGTTATAATTAGTGACTGTTTTAGTTTTCGGCATGCCGTGACAATGTTATTTTTGTCCGCGTTTTTTTTCACATCGGCGTATTTTATTTTACGTTTGAATTTATATGGTTTTCACTGTTATGACGACGAGATTAGTTACATGCTCCTGTGGTAGTCAGTGTATCGTGAATGATTCGATGACAGGCACGATTGCGCGATGTTGGAATTGCAACAAGGAACTGTCTGCAACTGTTGACGGCGGCAATAACGGTAATAATGCTGCGGCGGACAGTCCGCCGCCGGATACTGATACGAACTACACCGGACAGGATACTTCGATTCAAATTGACGGTGTGAAATCTAACGAGACGATGTTAATGAGTAGCGATTGGAATAAACCTATTGCTATTGAGGCGACTAATAATACAGAATTCGCGACGAGACATCCATCGGAAGTGAACGGGACTACGGTTTTTGATTCGTCGTTTGAAAACCGTTTATCAACGCCAATGCGTTATCAGATGATTAATAACAGCGATTCAGAGTTTCCGACACCATCATCGCCGTCTCCTGAACCTACTCAGATATCTTCTAACGAGGAACCAACAATTAAAATAAATCTTGGTTCGCCTGAAAATACTGTTCAGTCCGCTACGCCGTCTAATCCTTCGCAGCCCAGTTCGCCACGTACCGGTGGCGATATGCGTTCGTCGAACGGTTCGATAGACTTGGCGAGACGGATTATGCCGAACGCCGACCCGATGAAGGGGTTGCCCGAAACGACTGACCTGACCGACTACGGCATCAACCGTATCATTCGTCCGCACGCCAAAGGCGGTATGGGCTTGATTCAAATTGCGTATGACCAGTTTCTCAAACGTGAAGTTGCGTTGAAAGAGTTGCGACCGGATGTTGCGAGTGACCCGTCGATTGTTCAGCGTTTCATCGGAGAGGCGGAAATCACCGCACAACTCGAACATCCCGGTATCATCCCGATTCACTCACTCGCTCTGGACGTGAGAGGGAATCCGTATTATACGATGAAACTTATCAAGGGCAAAACGTTTCAGGAAGCGATTCGTGAGTACCACAAGAATCCGACGATAAAGGAACTTAAACAGTTGTTGCGGCGTTTTCTGTCGGTATGCCAGACGATGGCGTTTGCTCACGATAACGGTGTGATTCACCGCGACCTCAAGCCGGCAAACATTATGCTGAGTGAACACGGCGAAACGATTGTGATGGATTGGGGACTTGCGAAGGTATTTCGTTTTGTCGCTGGCGGTGTGACGGAAATGATTGCGAGTGAATCGGAATCTGTGCGGGTGGATTACGATTCGACAGACTTGACGGTTGCTGGCGCGGTGGTTGGAACACCGGCGTTTATGTCGCCTGAACAAGCGTCACCGGGCGGGACGGAAGTGGGACCGGCTTCTGATGTTTATAGTCTTGGCGCGATACTTTATGTGTTGCTGACAAACAAGCCGATGTATTCTGGACGCGGGACGCAGGAAGTATTGGAAAAGGTGCGTAAGCAGGCACCGATGCGACCGTCGGCTTTGTTGAAGTCGGTACCATCGGGGCTGGAGGCAATTTGTCTCAAAGCAACCGCGCGGCATATTCCCGAACGTTATCAGACCGCGATTGAACTCAAACGCGACCTCGAACATTGGCTTGACGGTGAGCCGATTGACGCGTTGCCGAAATCGTCGATTGAGAATCTTGTTCACTGGTTGCAGAAGCGGACGCGGTTTGTTGTAATGGGTGTTCTGTCGCTTGTGTTTGCGTTGCTTTTGACGGCGTTGTTTATGGCTATTAACAACACGAATCGCGACGGCGTAGAGTCAATGATGGTGTTAAGCGGTGCTTCTGACATTATCGAAGAACGGACAGTTTCGTTCCACCTGTCGCAATCTTCGGACGGTACGGCGAAGTTGAAGAAGGACTACGATAACAAACTTGAGGGCGGGTATTCGTTGTCGTTGCGATTCAACAAGAACGGTGTTGCAAACATAGTTTTCACAAATTCAAACCCTGACCGTATGTGGAATTTGAATAAGTTTGACTCGATAAAGATGTCGCTGATTGACAATCCAAACGGGAAGGTGGGACTGGTTGAAGTAATTGTAAGAATAGGCGACGGTTCAAGTTACTACGAATATCGGGCAGACGAACAAAGCCCGTGGTGGCCTAAAAGAAATTGGTTCGTGTTTGATATACCGCTGGAAGGAAACAGAGGCGACTACCGGCGTACAATTTCCGGTCATCCCGATTTATCGCGTATAGAATGGATTGAGGTACGTTTCGTAACAAACGGGGCAGCGACAATAAATCTGGACAAACTGATATTCGTAGAGAAGTAGTCAGAATCGCAGATAATCGTTCCCTTGATGGTCACGGTTGAAAATTACGTACAAATTTCAACCGTGTTCGGTGCGGAATCTGTCTATGATGCGTGTCAATTACGTATGGTTTCACTGCAATTTATCTTGCGTTATATTCATAAATAAGTCTTCAAGTTGAGTTTTGTGTTGGCGAAATTCCGCTACTTCTATGTCGCGGAGCATTAGGAATTTTAGCAGTGCGCTTGCTTCTTTTTCGCCGCCGTTGATTCCTGCCGCTACCTCTTCGCCTATCGTTCTTGTTTCTACTACGTGCGGGCTTTCAAGCAGGTACTTGGTTAGCGTTTCTGTGTCAACGTCTTTCGCTCGGATTAGTACCGTGAAGTTCGTTTGAACCGAATCAATTATTGTCGATAGTTTACCCGATTGCAGCAGTTTCCCTTGTTCAATGAACGCTACGCCGTCGCATATTTCGCCCAATTCGGTCAAGATGTGCGAAGAGATTAGTATCGCTTTGCCCTGCTCGCGTAACGCTTTCAGCAACTCACGCAACTCAATTCTCGCCCGCGGGTCAAGACCGTTTGCCGGTTCGTCTAATACCAACACATCCGGCTCGTGGACAATCGCGCGGGCTAGACTTACCCGCTGTTTCATTCCTTTTGAAATCTGTGCAATCGTCTTCTCACGAAAATCGTTCAAACCGATGAACTCCTCAACATTCTCTACAACTT
>JAITST010000359.1 GCA_031287585.1 Planctomycetaceae bacterium
TTTTATTTGTTTATTGTCCATTGATGTTCGGAGTAACATTGATTTTTCAATCAATAATATGTATCGGTCTGTCAAATGTATTGAAAATTAGTTGACAGACCTGTCCGACAACTGAAAATTGTGCAATAAAGGGTGAAGAACTTTATCAACAACAACTAATCACCGGCAATGTCCAACACAAACATCCGTATCCTATTTTTCACCGTCCTAATCTGTGTCATCTGTGCAACACGCGCGTCGCGGCGGGACTGGGTGTTGCTCGATGCGTTACACCGTATCGAACGCGAGTCCTTTTATGCAACGCGGGACAAGTCGAAATTCGCAGACTCGCTCGTCGAATCGGCAATCAACGGTATGACCGATTTTCTGAACAACTCCGGCGACAAATACGCACAGTACATTCCCGACAAACTTATGCACGAGTTTCAAAACGAACTCAGTTCACGTTACGAGGGTATCGGGGTAATGTTGCAGCCAAACGAAGCCAACCACACCTACACCATCCTATTCGCTTACCCAAACTCGCCCGCGTGGAACGTCGGTCTGCGGCACGGCGATACGATACTCGCGGTTGACGGTGTCGAGATAAACGAGGAAAATTTTTCAGACATAACAACGCACGTTCGCGGTAAACCGAATACCGAAGTTAAATTGAAAATACTCAAAGCCGGTAAAACCGAACCGCACGAAATCGCGGTAAAAAGGGCATCGCTGCAATCAAAGACGGTATGCGGCGACACGATAACCGCTGACGGCGTGATTTGCTTTACTCTCGAAACCGAGCCGACAATCGCGTATCTCAATATGCAAAGTTCGTTCATCGAAACGACCGCAGGCGAGATGCAAGACGCGATAAAATCGCTTCCCGCAAACGTTCGCGGAATGATAATTGACCTGCGGAACAATCCCGGCGGCTACCTCGATTCGTGTGTTGCGATAACGAATATGTTTGTCAAACCGAATGACAATTTCACTGACATCGTAACGACACGTAACCGTAACAAACAAATCCGTTCACGTTTTACCGCAAGCGAGAAAACGTTGTTTGACCTACCGATGGCGGTGCTGCTCAACGACAACAGTGCAAGCGCGTCGGAAATAATGGCGGCGGCACTGCAAGACTTCGGGCGGGCGAAAATTATCGGTACACGTTCGTATGGAAAAGGAATTGTGCAGGAGATGTTTTTTCTGCCGCGCGGCTACGGTATAATAAAATTAACAAATTCAAGTTACTGGCGTCCGAGCGGTAAAAACATCCAGCGTATCGACGGCACTGAAAACGGTTGGGGAGTAATGCCGGACGAAGACGGCACGGTAGAAGTAACAGAAGACCAGCGTTTACTAACAGACTTCATACGCCGTTGTCGTTCGTTGACTCCTGACGTTGATACAGAAGAAATGCTCCAACTAGCAATGCAAAATATGAAAATAATAAAAGCCCAAAAACAAAAAGAAGAACAAGATAAAAAAGATGTAGAGAACAAAAAAGGTGAGCAAAAAGAAGATGAGAAAGAAAAAGAGGAACAAGCCAAAACAGAACCGTTCACCCCGCAAGGCAACTCACCATACTACGACCCGCAACTAGACCACGCGGTAATTGAACTGAAAAAAATGATAGGTGAAGAATAATTTGTTTTGTATATTTTGTGTTAAAAAAATTCCTATCAACAATTAACTAACAACTGATAACTCAATGACAATCAGAACACGTTTTGCCCCCAGTCCTACTGGTTATCTCCACATCGGCGGTGTCCGTACAGCCCTATTTTGCTGGCTGTTCGCCCGCAAGAACAACGGACAATTTATACTACGAATCGACGACACCGACCAGCAACGTAACATCGAATCCGCGTTAGAACCGATACTCGACGGCTTACGTTGGCTCGGTATCGACTGGGACGAAGGACCCGGCGTTGGCGGTACGCACGAACCGTATTACCAATCGCAACGAACAGAAAAGTATCAGGCGGCAGTCGAACAATTATTGCAAAACGGTTTCGCGTATCGTGACTTTTCAAAACCGGATGAGATACAGGCGGAACGCGACGCGTCAATGAAATCCGGTGGAACGTTCACGTATAGCCGCCGCTGGATGGCGGAAAACGACGCGGACGTAAGACGTTACGAAGCCGAAGGACGTACAAGCGTAGTCCGTCTCAAAATGCCGCGTGAAGGGAAACTTGTCATTGACGACCTCGTTCGCGGGCGGGTAGAATTCGACTGGGCAACCGAGCAAGACCACGTAATCCAGCGAGCCGACGGCACGTTCATCTATCATCTCGCGAACGTAGTTGACGACCAAGACTTTGAAATCTCGCACGTCATCCGCGCGGAGGAACATCTCTCCAACACGCCGAGGCAAATTTTTATGATTCAGTCGCTAGGATACTGTTTGCCCGCATACGCACACTTACCGTTCGTAGCGGAACCGGGCAGCAAGACGAAGTTGAGCAAACGAAAACTAGACAAGTACCTCAAAAACGCCGACTTCAAAAAACTTGTCGATAATGGAACAAAAATCGCGAGCAAACTGGGATTGAAAAACGACATCGACACGTTCAATCCGGTAGTTGTTGATTTTTACAAAGCGGTGGGCTATCTGCCGGAGGCAATCGTCAACGCGATGGCAATGATTGGTTGGTCGCTTGACGACAAGACAGAACTGTTTCTGAAACCGGATGAACTGATAAACGTTTTCTCGCTCGAAAAGGTAACCAAAGGAGCGGCATCGTTTGACCCCGCAAAATTATTTTCGTTTCAGGAAAGACATTTTCAAAATCGTACGGCGGAGGAGAAACGTGATTTGTGTAAGCCGTTTCTGGAAAAAGCGGGAATAAAAATCGACGACAATAAACTACTAAAATTAATAACATTCGCAGCCGACCGAATAAAAGTTTCGGGCGACATTTTGGACTTCGACGAATTTTTTGTAAGTGCGGATAAGTTGCAATACGACGCTGAAGCGGTAATAAAGCGAATCACGCAACCGGCGGAAGCGATTCCGTTACTAACAGAATTGGCAGCCGTTTTTGAAAAAACAGAACCAAACAACTGGCAATCGCAAACGTTACACGAAACAACGCAAACTTTCATAGATGAGAGACAGATAAAAATTAATCAGGTAATCCACGCGTTAAGAGTAGCCGTCACTGGCAAAACAATAGGGATAGGAATGTTCGACGCACTGGAACTATTGGGAAAACAAGAATCGCTCGCGAGAATGGCGAGAGCGATGAATGGGGTGTAAATTATAACCATCCAACGTTGTAAAAAAATTTACGATGTACCACTACGAGGAGAGGATTCATTGTCAACATTTTTTGGTTGCGGCTATGCCGCGATGATGCACGGGGAAACAATATGGACAAAAAAATTGCAGACGAACTTGAAACGATAAAAAACATAATCGTTCAGACGGTACCGGTAGAGCAAATCTACTTATTCGGTTCATACGCCTACGGCACACCGAACGAGGATAGCGATTT
>JAITST010000366.1 GCA_031287585.1 Planctomycetaceae bacterium
CCATCGCATCAAAATAAGTTAACAAGGATTTAGGGCATTATTTTGTTATGTTACTTGGACATAGCATTTTTTGTGCCATTTAGTTGAAAACAAAATCCCCCACTAAAGTTTACACACCCGGTGATTAATTTTTCGGCATATACCGACAACGCTTGAAATTTGGTTTCAACCGTGACAAGTCATACACCGCCGTTCTCACAGCAACTCGTTCTTAAACTCAGTCTCAAGCAATTTCTTTCCCTTTTCGCCCTGTTCGTCGTCAACGACCACGCTCACACACACTTCGCTCGTTGAGATTACGTTCACGTTAATCTTTCCGTCGTGCAGCGTTTTGAACATCCGGTACGCAAGTCCGGTATGACTTCGCAAGCCCGTCCCGCGTAACGTCAACTTCGCAATCGCCGGATGATTCGTTACCGTTATCCTGCCGCCGAGTTTTTTGTTAATCTTTTCACAAACCGACAGCGTCGTCCTCAAATTATTCCGTAATACCGTGAACGTGAAACTTGCCACTTGACCATCGCCGTTACTCTGCACAATCATATCTACCAAAATTCCTTCCGACGCAATCATTTCGAAAATCGTTGCCGCCACACCCGGCTTGTCCGGCAACGCACTCAACGTCACACTCGCCTGCTTCTGGTCAAGCGAAACACGTTCGATGAGTATGTCCTCCATTCCGAAATTCGACACGCTCTTGTGCCTCGCAAGCACCTCCGCTGGTGTTTGCATCGTCTGTCCTTGCGATAGACCACGTTTCGCCGACTTCTTCGCGTTCACGTTACCACTCTTGCCATTCGGTAACACCGCAAGTTTCTCAAGTCCAAACGCTTTATGCAACGCCCGCAACGCATCGCCCGCTTTCTCCTTCTCAATTAACGCCGAAATCTTTATCTCACTCGTCGTTATCATCTTGATATTCACACCCGAATCAGACAACGCACGAAACATCCGATGCGCAACGCCGGACTGTTCCGCCATCCCAAGTCCGACCGCTGAAATTTTCGTAACATCATCCTCGTACTCAACACCACCCGCACCAATCTCGTTAGACGCCTTACGCAAAACTTCTAACGCGGTCTGACGGTCAAGTTCCGGCACTGTGAACGAAATATCAGTCAGCCCGTCACTGCCAACACTCTGCACAATCATATCCGTCGCAATTTTTGCTTCCGCCATCCGTTCAAAAATCTGCATCGCGATTCCCTGCTGGTCAGGTACGTCGAGAATGGTGAGCCGCGACTCCTTCTTCGCAAGTGCAAGTCCGCAAACTGTCGCCGCTAACGATTCTGGTTCCGCAACAATCAATGAACCTTCCGTATCCGAAAAACTACTGCGAACGTGAACAGCAACACCAAATTTCTTCGCAAACTCAATCGAACGGCTGTGCATCACGCCCGCACCAAGACTAGCAAGTTCGAGCATCTCGTCATAAGCAATGCGAGTAACCTTTCGTGCTTCGGGCAACAAACGCGGGTCGGTCGTGTAAACCCCGTCAACATCGGTATAAATCTCGCACTCCTTCGCGCCGAGTGCTGCCGCAAGCGCAACTGCGGTAGTGTCGCTGCCGCCGCGTCCGAGTGTGGTGATGTTGCCTTCATCGTTTATACCTTGAAAGCCAGCCGCGATAACAATCTTGCCGCTGTCGAGTGCCTTCTGCATCCGTTCGGTAGAAATGGACTTTATGCGTGCTTTCAAGTGACTGTTGTCGGTCTTGATACCAATCTGAGCCGCAGTCATACTAACAGCATCCTCGCCAAGCGATTTCAAAGCAATCGCCATCAAAGATATAGTTACCTGTTCACCAGTTGACATCAACATATCCATCTCACGCGAATCGGGATGTTCCATCAACTCGTGAGCAAGAGCAATCAACTTGTCAGTCTCCTTACCCATCGCGCTGACAACCATAACAACCTGATTCCCTCGCTGTTTAGCCCGAATCGCCTTACGAGCCGCCTCACGAATTTTATTGGTGTCGGCGACACTGGTGCCGCCGAATTTTTGAACAATTATTGACATTATGTTTATTGTTAGAGTGAAAGAAAGAAAAAAACAGCAGTAATTATGACACCAAAATAAAACTTGGCAATGCGGGGGTACAGGGAAACACCGGAAACCCGGAAACGTAGTGACAATAACCGTTCACTTCTCAAACAATCTCGTATCCACTACATCTCTTTCCGCGAGTTTCTCTTTTGGCTCCGGCGGTGTTACTTTGAATGTCACCGGCGATTTTGTCGGCATCTTACCAGCGGCTTTCAGTTTTTCGGCAACCGCCAAATACTTACCCAACGTTACGTCGTCGAGTTCGTAACCAATCCACGTCGGCATCCCTTCCCAAACAATCGCCCCAACTGACGGTTCAATCAAAACCGCGTGCGGAATCCCGAATACGCCAAGTTTGTTGGCGAAACGGCGAGATGTATCGAATGCCAGATGAAACTTCATATCGTTCACTTTCAGTACGTCGTTTGCCTTCTCCATCTCGGTAATCGCTTTACCGACTGTCTCGCATATTGCGACCACAACAAGTTTGTCTTTGAACTTTTCCTGAAAGAAATTGAGTAGCGGCAACGACCGTCGGCACGGCGGACACCACGTCGCCCAGAGTTCGACAAAGATATACTTTCCGGTCAACTCATCGTCCTTCGGCGGCTCGTTGACCCAATGTTCGACCGGAATAACCGGCGACGCAAAATCAGTCAACGCTTCAAACAAGTGAGAGTCTGCCCATAACAAACGGTCACGGTTAAAAACCGAACTGTTAGCCGGTACGCCCACGCTCTCAACAAGCCAAGGTGTCTTCGCAATATCTATCGGCAACGAACGGTCAATCTTTGTCTTCGTACTGTCAACAATTTTGGCGGTACGTGAAGAATCGGTAATAGCAGGACTGCCGACAGGATCGTCAGCCGCAAAAACAGTTTGAACAAACGATGCCGTCAACACAAAAAGCGGCAATGTGAACATAATGAATTTTTTCATAGTCGTTTTCTCCGGTTGAAAAGTTTAGGGAACAAAACAGAAAACATAAGTTTACCGCAAATGGAAACGTTATGCAACCGTGAGTGATTAACGTACCGAACATTTTTACATAAAATATGAAGACCTGTCTCCCGCAAAAAAATTGACGTATCTATACTGTACACAATTGAAATTGTAGAGACGTATATACAACGTTTCTACATCCTTGCCCCGTAGGATATAAATCTCGATACCCCCTTTCGGGATAAGGATTCGTGTTGTTGCTTGACGGTAAGTGTTACTCGGTACGTTTTATAATCCGTCCCCAACATTTTTGGTTATGACTACATCACGACACAAATAATTTTCAAACCGTAGTTCCCTGTTGTTAATTTCTTCTTACTGCGGTATAATGCAATCGCTGTGATTGTTAATCACTGTTTCGTTAGTTTGTTTTTTCACATTCATTTAAGGAGTTTATTTATGAAACGCCAGACAACCCGTCGTGATTTTTTGAAAGCAACAGCCGTTACCAGTGTTGGTTATATGGTTGTTGCCGGTCAAACGTCCAAAATTAGTGCCTCTCCAAACGAACGTCTTGCCTTTGCCGGAATCGGTATCGGCGGCAAGGGTGATGGTGATATTCACCACGCTAGTATGTTCGCCGATGTCGTTGCGGTTTGCGATGTCGATAAGGGGCGGCTTGAAGGTGCGAAGAAAAAATATCCGAAAGCGAAAGCGTACACCGATTTTCGCAAACTTCTCGAAGAACAGGAAAAAAGTATTGATGCCGCGACTATTAGCACGGCTGACCACATGCACGCTCCGGCAGGTCTAATGGCAATGCGGATGAAAAAACACGTTTACGTACAAAAGCCGCTTGCCCGAACTATGTACGAATGTCGGCTTATGGCAAAGGTTGCGAAGGAAACCGGTGTCTGTACGCAAATGGGAAATCAGGGCAGCGCGAGCGATGGTCTTCGCCGTCACGCCGCCGAGATGAAAGCCGGAATTTACGGCGATATCAAGGAACTCCACGTTTGGACGAACCGTCCGATTTGGCCTCAAGGACCGAAAACGATACGAACTATGAAAGCGTACGAGGAAAAAGTCCGCAAAGAAAAACCGGACGAAGCGGAAAAACTTATCGCCGCGATGAAACAAAAGACCGAACACCAACTTGCTAAAGTTGAATGGGACCTTTGGCTAGGTGTTGCCAAACCGCGTGAATTTTTCCCCGGCGAGGGCGCGAACATTTACCATTCGTTCGGCTGGCGCGGCTGGTGGGACTTTGGAACGGGCGCACTGGGTGATATTGCGTGTCATGCTCTGAACAAATTTATGGCGGCGTTAGATTTGAGCGCACCAATCTCGGTAGTTGCCAGAACATCCGGTCATGATTTCGATGTGTTTCCGAAATCGTCAGAGATTGTGTTTGAATATCCAGACACGCCGACACGTAAAGGTTTCAAATTCGTGTGGTACGACGGCGGCTGGTTTCCAGACCGTAAGTTTCTCGAAGATAACGGTTTCAAGTATCCCGAAAAGATGCCGGAAGGCGGCGAAGTGATTATCGGTACGAAAGGCGCACAGGGAAATGGCCGGAATGAGCGTCAGAAAGTTGATGTTCCCGAAGTTCGTTTGGCACCGCATTATCCCAACGCTGACGGTACACTGTCGGAGAAACAGGACGACGATCCGCGTAATATGTTTGAACTGATTACCGCAATCAAAGAGAACAAGCCGGAACTTTGTTTTTCAAACTTTCCGAAACAGGCAGGTCCGCTCACCGAAGCGATGTTGCTTGGCAATCTAGCGGTTTGGACGGCATCAAAACCGAACGAATGGGGTGAAAAGGTTCTTTGGGATTCTACGAGTATGAAGATAACGAATCTCGCCAACCTCAAAACGCCCGGCGTTGCTGACCTAATCAAACCGAAGTATCGGGAAGGTTACGTTCTCGATTGAGAATGTGTATTGATAACGTTGAAAGTTGCGTTACTTACTTAAACACGGAGTAGGTGTTGATGGTAAATCCTTACCCCGCATGAACTGTCCAAATTTACTTTGCGGGGCAAAGGTGTAGATACGTTGTTACAGCATCTATACGAATATGAGCAAATTTCAATTAGTCGGTACAGTATCGTGGTTACCGGATAGGTTTAATAACAAATGTCAAACGATAAAATTCAAATCCCGCCTGATGTTACGGACTTGCCTTCGGGCGGTAGTTCGGTTTCTTCGTTGCTTGGGTTGCCGGTTACGGACGATAGCAAGGATGTTCATGACGCTGCGGTGTTGCCGTCAACGACACCGCCGCCGTCTTCGCCTGACTCCGACGCTACTACCGCTATCGCGTCGCCGTCCGTTGTTGGTACGCTCGCGCCCGGTACTACGCTTTGTCACTTCACAATAACCAAGTATATCGGCGGCGGCGGGATGGGACGTGTTTATCTTGCTACCGACAACTCGCTCGACCGTAAAGTTGCAATCAAAGTTTTACCGCATCAACGCGCGAATGACGAAGGTGTTGTTGCCCGTTTTATGAACGAAGCACGCAGCGCGGCTCGGTTAAATCACGAACACATCGCACAAGTTTACTTCTGTGGTGAACAAGACGGAACACCGTTCATTGCCTTTGAGTACGTCGAAGGAACGAATATCCGTTCGCTTGTCGAGGAGTACGGAACGTTCACGATTCCGCAAGCGGTCAACTTCCTCATACAAATCGCTCACGCACTCGCTCACGCCGATTCGCACGGCGTTATCCATCGTGACGTGAAGCCGTCAAACATCCTCATTACCAGCGAAGGACGCGCGAAACTTATCGATATGGGTTTGGCGAGATTACTGCACTCATCCGAGTCGCAGAAAGACCTGACAGCGAGCGGTGTCACGCTTGGTACGTTCGACTACATCTCACCAGAACAGGCACGCGACCCGCGCAACGCCGACATCCGCAGCGACGTTTACTCGCTCGGCTGTACGTTTTTCTATATGCTGACTGGTCGTCCGCCGTTTCCCGAAGGAACGATGTTACAGAAATTATTGCAACATCAGGGCGACCTGCCGCCTGATGTTCGCGAGTTCCAGCCAAACGTGCCGGTTGGTATTGCGCAGTTGATTCAAAAGATGATGGCGAAAGACCCGCGTCAACGTTTTCAAAGTCCGTCGGCACTCATCGCCGCGCTAACGTCAATTGCGAAAACGCTCGGCTTGAAGCCGACAGGTCCCGGACGAATCATCTGGGTTCCGCGTCATAAGGAGGAACGTTCGCGGGTACTGGTTAATCTCCCTTGGATACTCGCGGTCGTGATGTTGTTAGTAACGGCGTTCGTCTTGAATACGTTTTGGCAAGACGAAACGTTGATCGATGTTCCGCCAATTGACGGACTGAAATTTTCAACGGCGCAACAGAACGGAGCAACGGCATCGAATAGTAACCGCGGCGGTGAAACATCAGCGACCTTGCCCGCAACAAACATTGCAACGATGCCGCGGCTTGTAGTTTCAACGCTCAATGAATCGTTACAGCGATTTGACATTTTCTCGAACTTTTTCACGGCAACAGGCAACGTTACGGACAAGACAAAGTCGGGCATAACGCTTATGAAGTCGGAGATGGGATGCGGCGTTAGCGTTGCTCCGATTACGTTTGAGTTTTACGAAACGGGTAACACAGTCAAGCCGTTGTTCGCTTTTTCACCTATTACGTTACAGCAACAGCGTAGTCCGGTCACGTCCAATAATGACAACGTTACGTCGCGTGCGAAAACGTTGGTCGTTGACCCGACCGGCGAAACATCGTCATCGTTCCGAACATTTATGTCTGCAATCGCGTCGGTAGTGTCGGTCACGCCGACAACGATAGCCGGAAGCAGTTCGTTGGCAACGCCGTCGCTCACAACGTTACCCGCGTCAACTATTACTATTGAGATACGTTCAAACTCGCAAGTGCCGGTTATTCCGACCTCGATTGCGGCGCAGCGGATTCGCGTTGTTGCTTCCGACGGTTACAGCCCGACGTTGTTGTTCCCGCCGCTGCTTCCGGTTGAAACGTTCAACGAGCGGGCGATGTTGACGTTGAGTAATTGTGAGATGACGTTTGAAAACATCGCGATTGAATTTCGTGTACCGCGTGAGATTGCCGCGTCGCGATGGACGTTTTTCGAGATTATTGATAACGCGAAACTGACGTTCAACAATTGCGTGTTGACGATTCGTAACGATTCGCTTGACCATACGACGTATCATCAGGATGTCGCGTTTTTCAGGAGCGTAGTCCCGCCGCTCGGACTTGATACTTACGGTTCGGGCAAGCAAACGCCGCTGGAAATTACGATGAATGATTCGGTGTTGCGGGGTGAGGCGGCGGTATTTCATACCGAGATTGAACGTGACGTTAATCTGTCGTTTAACAATGTTTTCGTTGCAATCACAAGACCGTTTATCTCAATCATTGCCCCAAGAGTTGTGACCGACCGTTCGACAGTGCTGCACGTTGACTTACGTTACGTTTCCGCGTACATGCTGTCGCCGTTGATTTTCCAGAGCCGCAGTACCGCGACAAGTTCGCCGATGATTATAGAAGCATTTTTGGAGGATTCGTTGTTGCAGATGAATCAGAATCCGTTGATGGATTTTCGCGGAATCAGCAATATGCAAACGGCGAGACAATCGTTACGATGGGCAGAAAAGGGAAACGTGTTATTGCAAGAGGTGCCGATCGTCTGGAAACTAAAACCGCTATCGGCGAACACATTCTCTTACGATATTTATCCGGCAACGTGGGAACAAGACCGCAAAGCGTCTTCGCAATTTGACGTGGTAAAACTAGACCTGCCGCCGCAAGGAACAATCTCAATGAGCCGAATGACTCCAAACGATATGACATTAAGCCAATACCAATACGAATCCGACACAACAATCAAAGCCGGAGCAAACAGAAACAACCTGCCAGTGATAAACGAAACGGGTGAATGAAATAACAGGTGGTAACGTCAACACTTCCGTCGGCTTCAGCCGACGGAGGGTTACTTTTTGTTGCTTCGGTGTAGAATCGCTTGTTCTGCTTTCTCATAAACATTCCAACCAAACACATCACCAATGCCAATTACTTGTCCAATCTGTCCGCGTCATTGTTCAATCGCGCGCGGTCAAACCGGCTTTTGTAAAGTTCGCACAAACGTCAATGACCAAATCGTTTCAACCGTTTACGGACGTACCAGCGGTTGCGCGGTTGACCCGATGGAAAAGAAGCCGCTCTACCATTTTTATCCCGCGTCACCGATTTTTTCTGTTGGTACGTTGGGTTGTAATATGAGTTGCCGGTGGTGTCAGAACGCGGCTATTTCTAAAACTGGTGATGTTGAAAAGTTTACACGATTGATGTCACCGGGCGAAGTTGCGGAGGCGGCGGTTACGAACGGTTGTGAGAGTGTCGCCGTAACGTATAACGAACCAGTCGTCTGGGCGGAGTACGCGGTTGATATTGCGGAAGCGTGTCACGAGCGGCGGCTGAACACGGTTGCGGTAACGAACGGTTTTATCGCATCCGAAAAACGTAGTTGGTTTTTCAACGCGATGGACGCGGCGAACATTGACTTAAAAGGTTTTTCCGAACAATTTTACAAACAAGAGACTGGTGCGGAACTCGAAGCGTTGAAGGAAACGATTCAGTTTGTAGCACACGAAACAAACTGTTGGTTGGAACTAACAACGCTGCTGATTCCCGGAGTGAACGATAATATTGATGATATGCAGCGAATGGGCGAATGGATTTGCAAAGCGATTGGAGCGGAAACGCCGCTACATCTATCCGCGTTTCATCCGGCGCACGAATACCAAAACATCGCAACAACGCCGCTAAAAACTTTGTTTCAAACAAGAGAGATAATGAAACAATGCGGATTATGTTACGTCTATGTCGGTAACGTCAACGACTCCGCAGGTCAAATAACTCAATGTCCCCAATGCGGTCAGGCGGTAATCTTGCGTTACGAGTACAAAGTTGAAGACATCAAAATAGACGAAGACCAATGCTGCCGCTATTGCGGACAAACAATTGCGGGACGATTTAATAATTGACCACGAAAGCACGAAGAATACAGAAAGACATTGTAGATTGAGACGTGTCGTGAACTTATTGTTTTTGAAATTTTGCTGCTCTTTGTAAAGGACAGCAAACACGAAGATACACGGAGTTTTACCGAACGAAACCGTTCTTTCGACAAGTTACTTAATGATATCCTAAACCTAAAAACAATAAATTTAGAGCATTATCCTAGTTTTTGCCGTCCACCGCTTACTTGTCGCAACTTCTATCACGGGAAATGTACGTGTGAGACTTTCGGCGGTGAGGCACCAACAAAAATACATCCGATGTTTTCATAGAATATACCTGCTGCAACGTTACTGTCATTAGGGAGTTTCAATGTATCTTTGTAACCTATATTGGTGTACCAAATATAATTTTTATTTTCGGACTTAGGCAATACTTCAAATAAACTAAATTCCGCAAATGTTTCACAGTGTTTTTCTTTGTTAAAATCATAAGGAACAAAACCGCATGTTCCATCACCACAAAAAACGGGATACAGTTTAACCTCCCACGCTCCCGTCCATTTGTTGTAACGTGATGGGACTTCACAAATCACCACTCGTTCTCTAGTATTCGACTCTCGTTCTTTATCTGTACAAAACTCCAAACTAAACTCTGATGAACTATATGCGATTAAAGAATAGACCATCACATTAGTATCCTTCATCTGAACATACGATACACAGATTTTTTTAACGTTTAAATGTATCTCGTCCGGATGGGTATAATAAACAACATGCCAACAAAGAACTATGATCGCAAAAAATACCGCAACCAATAAAACTAAACAAAAAACAAATCTGATACAATTTTTTATTATCATAATATTTCTCACAGACAAGGTAACAAGAGGTTATTTAATACTTACAATATGTGCACGCTTGCTTGTTCGTTGGCGACAACTATGCTTTCAACTCATTGATAGCATAGACACCCCATTCGTCACACTACGTCTTGAATCTATTTTCAGTTGTCGGACAGGTCTGTCAACTAATTTTCAATACATTTGACAGACCGATACATATTATTGATTGAAAAATCAATGTTACTCCGAACATCAATGGACAATAAACAAATAAAA
>JAITST010000452.1 GCA_031287585.1 Planctomycetaceae bacterium
CATTGCCACGCTGTACCGGCAAGAGATGGGCAATACGCTTGTATTTTTCTTCGGTCCATTGCATAATGGATAATAACGATACTCGCAATTCATGTCAAGAGTAGTGTCAACACGCCCTAACAAGTCCCTAATTTTACGGAGTTTGCATCCTTGGGATAGTAGGTTTTTAGAAATTGCCTGCTCGTAAAAAATCTAAATTGCTATCTTGCAAACGTTTTTAATAAGTTGTAGAATTGCTGTTCTGTTTTTCTTTATGCGTTGCAAGTTTGTACCGTGTAGAGTATATTCCAATTTTTCCCTCATTGCAAGAAAGGTTTTTTATGACTTTCGATTCTACTAAATCGACCCGGCGTTCATTTCTACAATCCAGTGCCGGAGCCGCGACTACCGCGATTGTTACCCCCTACATTTTCAGTTCCGCACAACCGGTTCGCGCGCAGGCACCGAGCGACAGGTTGCGTATGGGTTGTATCGGTGTTGGAAGTATGGGCAAAGGTGACGCGGGCGGGTTCAACCGGCTTGTTGACATCGTTGCCGTTTGCGACGTTGACGCTTCCCACCTCGACGAAGCACAGAACAAATTTGGTTTCGGTAAGAAAGACGCGGACGGTAAAACGATACCGCCCGACGCTTACAAAGATTACCGTAAAGTTCTCGAACGGCAAGACATTGACGTTGTTTCTGTTGTTACAGTTGACCATTGGCACGTGAAAATCGCAATCGAAGCGTTGCAAGCGGGCAAGCACGTTTTCTGTCAAAAACCGCTTACGTTGACTGTCGAAGAAAACAAACTCATTCGTGCCGCGTGCAAGAAGTATAACAAAACGTTCACCGTCGGAACTCAGCAGCGTACCGAAGTCGAACGTTTTATGACTGCGGTTTTGATGATTCAAAAAGGATTCCTTGGCGACATCAAACATATCGTTGCTGACATCGGCGGCAGCCCGACTTGCGGTGCGATTCCGAAAGCAGAAGTGCCTGCCGAACTCGATTGGGAACTCTGGCAAGGTCAAACGCCGTCAGTTGAATACATCGCAACTTCCCAAATGGGCGGAGAACGCGGCAAAGCGGCTTGGCCTGTAAACAGCCGTACTCATTACGAATACCGTTGGTGGTATGAATACTCCGGCGGCAAGTTTACAGATTGGGGCGCGCATCACATCGACATTGCTCTTTGGGCTATTGACCAGCAAAAAGACGGTGACGGTCCAGTTAGTTTCAATCCGATTATTGCGGAACATCCGGTTGAATTTAAGGACGGCTATCCGGTACAAACCGACCGCTATAACTCGTCGCACAAGTTCGACATCGAATGTAAGTTTGCAAACGGGATAGTTATGAATGTTGTCAGTCATAGTCCCGACGGTAACGGCGTTTTGTTTGAAGGAACGAAGGGCAAGATTCACGTTAGCCGCGGACGGCTCAAAGGAAAACCGTTTGAAGACATCGGAGGTAAACTCAATGATAGAGGCGGTTCTGTGGCGTATCGCGATATGCCGGAACTTCAAAAGGCGTTACCTTGGGAAGATTACGTTAAACTTTTCAAAGGCAAGCAACCGGAAGGACACAAACAGAATTTCATCCGTTGCATCAAAGAAGGCGGTCTCACAATTTCCGATGTTACATCGCATTTGCAAACGATGAACTCGTGCCACCTTTGCTGCATAGCCGCAAGACTAAACCGCGAAATCAAATGGGACCCGAAAACGGAAACCATAGTAGGTGACGCGAACGCTTCTACGTTCCTGTCAAGAGAAAGACGGAAGGGCTACGAAATTCCGTCGTGAGATGACTGAAAATTGGTTACGATATATTTTGAAGGTTGCATAATGCAGCCGGTGGTTGTGCTTGTACTAGGCAATCATCGGCTGTGTTGTCGTGTCCATTTGTAGTGAACAAAAAAATACCGCAATAGTTTTGTTATATCTTTGTATAACAATGTCTAAACAAACCTGCTGAATTATATTATCAAAAAAGAAAAAATCAATGTGAAAGGCACGGAGGTTGTGCTGATTTTGAAAGGAAAGGATGATTATATTTCACTGACCGATATTGCCAAGTACCGTGACAGTGATAATCCGTCGCAAATTATCAGTCTTTGGCTTCGTACTTATAGTACAATTGAGTATCTTGGTTTATGGGAAACTTTAAATAATCCGAATTTTAACCCCCACATATATGAGGGGTTTAAAAGTGAATCTGCCAAACCACACTTTTGGATGTCGCCTCAAAAATGGATTAACGAAACTAACGCCATTGGAATGATTTCAAAATCTGGTCGCTATGGCGGTGGTACTTTTGCGCACTCTGATATTGCGTTTAAATTTGCAGCATGGATTTCAGCATAATTTGAACTTTACCTGATTACTGAATTTAAACGTCTAAAACAAAATGAACAACAAATGTTGTCATTGGAATGGAACTTGCAGCGTACTCTTTCAAAAATCAATTACCGTATCCATACCGATGCAATCAAAGAGCAAATTATTCCCGCAGTTGTAACAAAAGAACAAGCGGCTTTTATTTATGCCAATGAAGCCGATTTGTTAAATGTGGCATTGTTTGGTAAAACGGCGGCGCAATGGCGTAACGAAAATTCCGGTAGTAAAGGCAATATCAGGGATTCTGCAACATTAGAACAATTGGTTGTGCTTTCAAATATGGAAAGTATCAATGCCTTATTGATACACCAAAAAATTCCGCAAAGTGAACGATTATTGCAACTTAACAAAGTTGCAATCACGCAAATGAAGTCGTTAGTGGATAATCAAAATTTGATGAAACGGTTGGAATAATCCGAAAATTCCTCTATTATCATTTTGCTTTCTGTGGTAGAATGAACCGAACCAAGTCGGTAGAAAACAACAGTAGTATGTACTATTATTCTAAAAACAAAACGATCAAAAAAATGTCCACACCATCTCCACCCAAAAAAGAATTTCAAGGTTTGATTCCGATTTTTTTTGAATGTCTGTTCGGACGCTGGACGGCAGGCGGTGTCGCGTGCGGTGTTGCGTTTGGCGCGATGTTGGGGTTGATACCGCCGGGTAATTTGGTTTCGCTTGTTACGTTCCTGTTGCTGTTTTTCACTGGTGGTAACTTGATTTTCGCGGCGTTCACAGTAATCCTCTTCATTTTCGTCTCGCGTGTAACAGCACCGTTCGCAGACCAACTGGGCGAAAAAATCCTGACAAACCACAGCGTAGAACAAATCGCGTCAAGAGCGTTGGAATATCCGTTAGCAGCGTGGACAGATTTAGATAATACCGTCGTACTTGGGCAAACGTTGTTCGCCGTGATAATTTTTGTCCCGTTATTGTTGGTCGTCTGGGGCATATTGAGAATTGGACGCAGAAGTACAAATGTAATAGAAACACAAACGGGGAATAAAGTCGGGTTATAAGAGTACACATATTACGTAACCGTTCACTGATATAGTAAGATTAACCGCGAAGAGTATAGAAGGATATTTTAGATTTTAGATTTATGATTTTGTTTCAATACACAAAATCTAAAATCTAAAATTCTTTTCACATCTCCAAACATCGTATCATTTCATCGAAAGGTAAAATCAAAATGTTGCTAAAATTTTTCATACGTCTCACTATGCTCGCCGCCGTCGTGTTCGTTGCAATATCTTGGCTCGATGATACGGCTCGTCATATTCTCATCTGGAAGATTCAACAGAAAACTTCGTTACAGGCAAACGTCAACGCGGTTCACTTTGACGTGCCGCAACAGCAAGGTTCAATCAAAGCATTGCAACTGTTCACGCCGCAACCGTCCGCCGAACAACAAGAGGCGAATGCGTTAATTCCCGCGCAGTTTCGTGAGGTTGCCAGTATTGACGCGATTGATTTACAGGTCAGTTCTACCGACCTTTTGTACCGCCGTCAACGTGTCGAGACCGCATCGGTTAGCGGCATTACAGTCCGCGTTGGTAATCCCGACGATAACACGTTCGCGCCTGACGTATTCTGGAAAAAACTCGGCGAATCTGTTCCCGATTTGAAGTCGCCGCTGTCTGATTCTACGTTAGACACGTTAATGAAGTTAGATGCCAAACAAGTAATTCCGCTCGCGATGCAGAAGTTCAAAACAACTGCCGAAGTACAGAAGTTGCGACCGGAATGGGAACGTGATTCACGCAAGTTCAATGAACACATTAGGAAAATTCAGGAGTTAGTCAAGCAGTCACAAACGTTGAAAAACGCGGCGGATAATGCGTCACCGTCGAATGTTGCCAATCAGTTACAGTTAGGGGTAACGATTGCGGCGGAGGTGAACGAGTTGCGAAAAGAGATTGCGGCGATTTACAAAAAGGGCAACGACGATTTCAAGATTCTGGAAAACGCGATGCGGCTCGACGAGGAACAAATCAAAAAGTTTTCGCTCCCGATATTCGATACGCAGTCGATAACCGACAACTTGTTGAAGGGCGAATTGGAGAACAAGTATCAGGCGTTGTTCTCGTACATACGTTCGGTACAGTCGTTTATTGAACGTTCTGCGTCACGTAAACCAAACGACAACGCGGACAAGCAGGGCAAATCGGATGTGTTCGCTAATCTCGGTATAAATCTGACACGCGGGACTCGCGGGAAACGTATTCATTTTCTAAATCGTAAAGAGCCGCCGAATTTTGAGGTCGCGAAAACGTTGCTTGACGGAACGGTGATGCTCGGAGCGGTACCGGTTTATTTCATCGGAACGGTGAACAATTTCGCGATTCCGGTTGAGAGTATTGAGACACCGATTGTGATGCAGTTCCGTTTTTCGGGCGAGGGTATTCCCGATTCGCCGATTCTATCGGAAGCGGACGAGCAAGCGATGTTCGAGCCGGCGGCTTTGGAAAAATTGTCGGTGAACGTCATACCGGAAATCATCGTAAAACTAATCATCGACAACGATAACGGAATTTTGCGTGAGCGTCTTATTATACAATGTCCGGTGTACAACGTTCCCGCTCAAATGTTCGGCGACCCTGATAACTTCGCGATAAATGTCTCGTCCGGTTTATCGTCGCTGCAAGCGGTGTTGGAGTTGACGGGTGAACAAATCAAAGGTTCGATAGTATTGGAACAGAAAAACGTTAGAATTAAACCGGTAGTACCGAGGTCAAGGTTGTCAACGTTAGGCAGTATCGCAACAACGGCGTTTGAAAATGTCAACACATTTCATATAGAATTGCAGGTGGACGGAACATACGATGAACCGGTATATCGCATCAACAGCAATATAGCGGAAAAATTATCAGACGCGATACAGATAGCAATGAGCGAAAAATTCGGTGACACGAGCGAACAACTAAGACAAGCCCTAAAACAAGAGCATAACGCTTTTGAACAACAAATAAAACAAATGCTTGAACAACTAACTCCCGCGTTTCAAACCATAACAAACCAACAAGGTACGGCAATAGAAGAAACATTGTCAGCACCGGCAGTACAGCATTTGTTGGACAACAAAGAAATCAAAGACGGAGCGAAAAAATTAGAACAATTGTTGCCGGGTTTGTTGAATCGGGGGAAATGAAGCGTTGTTGATAGTTTCACCACGAAGATACGATACCACGAAGAAAGAAGAAGGGTATATCGAACACGATTGAAAATTACTCATTGTAAAGACGTAAGATGTAACATCTCTACATATCCTTGCACCTACGGGGCAAAGAATCGTAGGAATTAAGTCGCGGCGTAATAACCGTAGACTAAAGTCTACGGTTAATAAAGTATAGTCGCTAGCGCGACTTAACAGCCAATCAATCCATCTATCCCTACCTATCTGTGAATAAAAAACATAATTTTTACAAAAAAACACCTCAGTAGCAAATGTAACCCATAAAAATACCTCATTACCTCATAATTAGTGCGCACAACAATGAGGTAATGAGGTTATGTTTGGGAGGAACTCATTGCTACTGATGTGTTTTTTGTAAAAATAAGGTTTCTTATTCCACAAATTCGTTGGTGAGCGAATTATACATTTTTCGTTTTTCCAAATAAGGTTTGTTCGCGCCCCCCGTCGGCTGAAGCCGACGGCGGGTGGTGTGTTACCACAAATCTCTACCCCGTAGGGGCATCCCTTTGAAGGTGTCTCACAATTTGTCCATATTTTTTATTTTTCACTCCCGATTGAAAGGAATCAAGATGGACATTTACGATATCGTATTCTCAAAGTATGAGCTCAAAACTCCTT
>JAITST010000101.1 GCA_031287585.1 Planctomycetaceae bacterium
AGGAGTTTTGAGATCATACTTTGAGAATACGATATCGTAAATGTCCATCGTGATTCCTTTCAATCGGGAGTGAAAAATAAAAAATATGGACAAATTGTGAGACACCTTCAAAGGGATGGAACTTAAGGTTAGAAATTTGCTGAGCGAGAGGGTGGAGTTTTTAGAAGTTGCCTTTACCTACACAATGTTTACGATAATACCAAACGCTATCCGTTGGAAAGTACATCAATCGTTTCAAGCATATCCTGCGAATAATCTGTAACAACTCCGTGAATGAATTGATTTACATCCTGCGGAGTTGATTCACGCAAAATTCCAAACAGCAACAAAATCGCGTCAACTCGTCCCGTGTCCCGCACCCAGTCTGCAATCATCGTAAGATAAAACGAGTTATAAACACCAGGAATTGATTCGTGAACACACAAATTACTAATAGGATAACCACGACGTTCGCACTCAGTAACGAACGGCTTCAACTGGTTTTCTAACTGTTCTGTCGTGGTTGTTTCTAACTTTTGCGTAACCATTGTAATACTCCTTCTGTCTTTGTACCAAGTGCAGCCGATTGCAAAGTCGTTTTTCACAGATAGGTAAGGATAGATAATGCTAGTTTTTTTATATTTTATCCTTACCTACCTGTGAAAAATACTTGTAAGAAAATGAATTTACAATCGGCGTGGTAATCCGGACAGGGATTCGTATGTTTCCCGTGCATAACAATCACTCATCACCCATTCGGTTTCTGGCTTTGATTCTGTGCTGCCTGATAATTTTCCATCCATCGTTTTGACCACTCTTTCGCTGCCTCGCGTATTAGAGGTGAACGGTCTTGCATCGCGTTTTGCAGTATGACTATCGCCTCTTTTGTCAACACTTCCGACAATGCCCGTATCGCGGCAACACGCGGTTGCGTTTCGTCGTCCGATTCTGCTATTTTGTACAACTCCTTCTGAAAATCATACGCCATACCGGTATGACGAATCGCGTCACACGCTATCGCGCGACGTAACGGAATAAAACTTGCAATTTCGTTCCCCAGCAAATTCTGCACGTTTCCATCAATAATCCGAACTATCTGCCCAATCTTACGTGCCTCGCTGTCCGAGTACTGCCCCATCCGTGCGACAAACGATTCAATTCTGTAATCGGGCATCACCTCGAAAATTGTTTTGTTAATCGTTTCATCGTTTCGATTCGCAAAAGCAATCACAATTGAATCCGCATCCTTGATATTCCGCCCCTTGATAATCCGAATCAAATGTGAACAAACAATCGGGTCAGTGTCGTTGACAATATCCATCACCAGAGCGTTGAAATCGTCGCCCGGATACATCCGCAACACTTCCGCTGCTGCCCGCCGTCCCTCGATGCCGCCGTGTTTGAAAATCAGTCGGAACAACGCGAGCAACAGCGAACGTTGTATCGTCATATTAGTTATCAAACGAACAAACGCCGCTTCGTTTCCTTCAACCAACGAGAACAAATCAGGGTTATCAAGTCTTAACCAGTCAAACGAGTTAAAACGCTGCAACGACTTTTTGGCTTCGTCGGTCGGATTGGGTCCGATTACTTTCAGAAAATTACGTACAAACTGCGGCGCGGTTTTCTGTTGCAGAATTGAATCAATAAGACCGGGCGAATCCGGGTCGTCAATATATCCGAGCAACAACCGATAGTAACCCGGTTTCTCGTCTGTCGAAAGAATCTCAACAACCTTCCCGCACGCTGCCGAGTGAATGTCCTGCATAATAGACTGAAACGGCGGATAATCTTTTTTAGTTATCATCAACAATGCTTGTAGCGGCTCGGCGCGATGATGAACCGCATAACGTTTTGCTGCTCCTTCAAGTTCGGTTGCTAACCAAATACGCTGACGGTCAAGGTTTGCGCGGTCAACACCAGTGACAGACGAAAGGTCTTTGTAGAACAACTCACCAAGTATGTAAATACTTTCCGCGGCGAAGTCTGCTAACGGCTGCTCAATTGATTCTAACGACGCGAGAAAAGGAGTCATCGCTTCGTAAATACGCAATTCGACAGCAAGGTCTCTCGCAACCTTCATCTTTTCAAGATTTCCGCTGCGTAAAACCGCCTGAACAATTTTTCCAAGCCGGTCTTTTGTAACCTGTGGAGACGAATCCCAGCGTTTCCTGTCAGACAAATAAGCGTCAAACAGTTCAAGAAAAACAGCACTGTCACGTTTAAGATACATAGATTCAAACGCCAATCCGCGCAACTTAACGTCGTCGCTGACCAAAAAAGGGCGTAACAAATCAAGCGATGCCGGATTATCCGCCTTACCAAGGAACTTGATTGTCTTTTCAATAAACAGCGTCATATTTTATAATTACAGTATCCACATAAAAAAGTATTTAACAAGGAAAAACAACATCCCATTCTACCGAGCAGAAGATAAAATTGTACGCTATAAGTTTAGTTTCCGCAAGCGGTCAGAAAATAAAAAAAGTCTATCTTTGTGTATCTGCGTCTTTGTACGAATTTGTACGAAAAAATTCGCGAATGGTTACAAAAAAATTTTCAATAATTGCCCTTGACCCGTTTTGGGAAAATTGCTAAACTCCTGCTCGAATGTTAAGTGACCCGTTGTTAAACGGGGAACGTCGAACGAATTTGAAACAACACAATCAATTGAAAGGATGTTATGAAGTTGACTTCATTACGTAGTCTGTTAGTCGCTGGCGGTATGTTGGTTACATTCCAACTCTCGACAGCAGATTCAATCGCACAAACCGCCCCGCGTGCCGGAACTACACCTGCACCGCGTACAACAGCAGCACCTGCTGTACCCGCCGTTGCTAGTCAAGCACCAGCCGTAGCCGCACCAGTAGCAACAACACAAGCCGAAGACCCGCAACTCAAAGAAGAGTACGATAAGGTCGTCGCAAAGTTCAAAGAATCACAATTTGGTGATGCGTTAGAAGCCCTCAAAAAGATTTACGCGGCAAGACCGAACACAAAGCCGCCGCGTATCATTATGACAGAATTGTTCGCGCAGGCAAACGTCGCGCAGGCAGTTCCGGTCAGTCTTGAGATGGCAGTTCAGGAAACTCCCGAAGACCCGGAAGCGTATTTGTTGATGGCTGAATTACAACTTAATCAGCGAAACGCAACGGCCGCAGAGTTGTTGATTGAACGTGGGGAACAGAAGTTGGCAAATTACAGAGTCAACGCTGAACGCCATAAAAATTTACAAACCAAAGTACTTCAAGACCGAATTACACTCTGTGACATTCGCCAGCAATGGGAACTGAAACAGAGATACATCGCGACTTTGATTAATCACAGCGGCGAAACGTCTTCATTGGTTCGCGCTCTTGGAGTTGCGTATTTCCAAGAGAATAAAGATGACAATAAAGCACGCGACCTCTTCGCCAGAGCCGATGGGATTGACGCAAACAAACCGGCGGACGCAAACAAGCCGGCAGACGTAAGTCAAAACGGAAAACCTCTGCCCGCTGACGCAATGATGGCTCAACTTTATATGCAACGTGGTGGTGCGGATGCTATACAGAAAGCCAATACGTCACTTGATGCAGCATTGAGAGCCTATTCGAAATCACCGGAAGTTTTGTCGCTTGCAGTTATTATGAAGTTAAGTGAAAATAAACTGGCAGAAGCACAAAAGATGTCAGAGGCGTTGTACAGTGCTGACCCCTATTCTGACAACGCGAAACGATTAGTAGCAATTGTCGCGTTACATCGCGGAATTGACGCTGGACAGAATTACTATCCGGTTGCGGAAAAATTTTTCCAGGAACTGGTAACGAAATCGCCAAGCGATTCAAACGCTGTTGACGGTCTCGCACTGGCATTGTGCGAAGCGACAACATCAGATGGCAAGCCCGACCAAGACAGACTCAAACGTGCTGTTGAGTATGCCGTTGGTAATGTTCAGAAGAACCAAAACAATCGCGAATATCTCGCGACACTGGGTTGGGTTCTGTTCAAGGCGGGACAAAAACAACAAGCGGTTGAAGTTCTACAACGTTCGTGCGCGGATGGTCGTGTAGGTCAGAATGCGGCATACTATCTCGCCGAGTTACAACTAGATGCAGACCGCGTCAAAAATGTTGAATCAGCCCGCAAATTGTTGTCTGCCGCAGTGGAATTGCAACAACCGTTCCTAAAACGCGGAGAAGCAAAAGCCCTGCTAGACACACTACCGGCAGCGGCAACAGCATCCCCAACAACGACAATACAGCGTTAAGGGAATGTCAAAGTAAATGTACGATGTGAATGTGCGATGTAGGGGTTGGTATGACCAACCCCTATTTTGCTATACCCTACAACGTCACCAACTCCGCCCGGTAAGATTTGCTGATTATTTCGGGATTTTGTGGAGAGTAATAATTTTTCACCACGAAGACAAGGTGGCACGAAGGATACAGAGGGATAGTTATTGTTTTGGTTTTTAATCTACAAACGTAAAATAAACAAACAATCTAAAATCCTTTTTCTCCCTTCGTGTTTTCGTGTCTTCATGGTGAATCCTACTATGTCCGTGAACGCTTATCAACTTTATCTCTCACACAAAAAACGAAATAATCGGTATTGTCAATTCTGTATAGAAGTCCAGTCTTTGCTGTTGTATAACTGGCACAACAGCAAGGACAAAATTTCTATACTGATGACAATACCAAAATTTTACCGCCTGTTATAACTCAATCACAGTTAGTAAACGTGTTGTTTTTATCTGTCCGCATTGCCGCTGCTGTGTAGAACAGTACTGCGGCTGCTGTTGAAATATTTAGACCGTCCGCGATTCCTTGCATTGGAATTTTTATTGGTTCGGTGTTTTTGCCTTGCCATTGTTTTGTTAATCCGTTTGGTTCAGACCCCAACACTTTGCCGCACGTTCGATTTCGCGAAGTCCGTCGATTAGGAAACGTTGCTCACGCCGTCTCACGCGGCTTTCGCGGAGTTCGGTTACATACTTGATTTTCTGATTCGATGTTGACGT